>DASYBP010000138.1:0-5972 GCA_036500715.1 Rhodopila sp. | reverse complement strand
TGGTGTCCAACACCTCCATGAACGTCGCGATCGACACCACGACCGCGATCAGCCACGGATTGTGGTCCCCGGCGGCAGAGCGCGGCAGGGCCGGATCACGCACCGTCAGCGCACCCGCACGGACGGCGTGACCGACATGCCGGGGGCGAGGGTGTAATCCCTGAGCCGGGGATCGTCGAAGACGATCTTCACCGGCAGGCGCTGGACGATCTTGACGAAATTGCCGGTGGCGTTCTCGGCCGGCAGCACGCTGAACACGGTGCCGGTGCCAGCCTGAAGGCTATCGACCTTGGCGTGAAAGGTGATCGATGGCACCGCGTCGATGACGATGTCAACGTCCTGGCCCGGATGCATGACGGCCAACTGCGTTTCCTTGTAGTTGGCGGTGACCCAGCGGTCGTCCTGCACCAGCGCGAACAGCGCCTGCCCCGCGTTGACGTAGTTGCCGGCACTGACAGTGCGGTGGGTCACGATGCCGGCGACTGGGGCGACGATCGTGCAATAAGACAGTTGCAGTTCCGCGGTCTGGGTATTGGCCGCCGCCTGTTGCAGCGATGCCTGTGCGGCGAGCAGGGCCGCCTGGGCGGCGCGGACCTGAGCCTGGGCGCCGCCGACCGTTTGCCGGCTGGCGTCCAGCTTGGCCTGGGCAGAGTGGAAGGTCGCTGTCGCGGCCTCGATCTGCTGGCGGCTGACCGCCCCGGCGGCAATCGACCGGTAACGGTCGTAGTCCTGCCGCGCCTGGAGCAGATCGGCTTCCGCCACCCGCACGTTGGCGGTGACCTGATCGACATTCGCCTGCTGCACGGCGACCTGCGCCTGCGTCTGAGTGAGTGTCGCCTCGGCGCTTGCCTGCTGTGCCTTCGCCTGATCCAGCTTCGCCTGATAGTCCTTGGGATCGATCAGCAGCAACGTCTGGCCGGCCGAGACATGGTCGTTGTCGGCGAACAGCAGTTTCGTTACCTGTCCGGGCACCCGCGGCGCGACCTGCGTGGTGTAGGCATCGATGAAGGCGTCGTCGGTGGTCTCGAAATGCCGCGCATTGAGCCAGTAGACGGATCCGCCCACCACCATGGCAAATATCAGCAGGGCGCCGCCGGTCAGGCCGACGATGCGCTTGAGCCTACCGCGCCGCCTCGCCGCCGAACCAGCGCCGGCCGGCACGACATCCGCCGATCGGGCGTCTCGGGGCTGCAGCGCGTGGGTCTGGTCATCCATGGACAGCGCTCCCCGATCAAACCGCGGCATTGGCCACCGCCTATTGACCGAACCGTTCGGTCACCCACATCAGACGTAAGCCGGTTCGCGGCAGTGTCAATAAGCAGGGTAGGACGGTCAGCGTAATGGACAATAACGTTGCGCTAAGTCCGGAAAAGCGCACCCAGATCCTGACTGGCGCCGCCGCGGTGTTCGCCGCGGACGGCTACGAGGGGGCGAGCATGGCCAGGATCGCTGCCGTTGCCGGGGTGTCCAAGGGCACGCTGTATAATCACTTCGACAGCAAGGCCACGCTGTTCGCGGCCTATGTCGGGGAGCAATGCACCCGGCATCTGGCGCGGGTGTTCGACGGCGCCGGCCACGACGGCGACCCGGCGGAGGTGCTTCGCGGCATCGCCAAGCGCATGCTGCAGATGCTGCTGTCCGATGTCGGGCTCGCGATCTATCGCGTGGTGATCGCCGAGGCAGCGCAGTTTCCCGAACTCGCCCGCAGCTTTTTCGAGGCCGGGCCCGCGCGCGCGATCGGCTTCCTGTCCGGATGGCTGGCCGAGGAGACACGGCGCGGGCGATTGTGCGTGGCGGATCCTGGGTTCGCCGCCGAACAGTTCTTCAACCTGTGCCAGACGCGGCTGGTACTTCGCCGCCGGCTGGGAATGCTGACCGATCCGCCGGACAGTGACATCGATCGGGTGGTCGAAGCCGCGATCACGATGTTCCTGGGGACGTACCGGGCGGCCGAATAAGAGCGATCAGTGAAACGTCCGGCCGCCATCGACCGGCAGCGTCACGCCGGTGACGAATGACGACTCGGCCGAGGTCAGGAACAGGATCGCCGCCGCGATCTCCTCGGCTGATGCCGCGCGCCGCAGCGCATAGCGATTGGCGATGGCGGGGTCCAGCTGTCCGGCGACGGTACGCAAAAATCCCTGTGTCATCGGCGTTTCTACCGCGCCCGGACAGACGACGTTCACGCGGACCGAGGGTGCCAGTTCCATCGCCAACGCCTTGGACATCGCGATGACCCCGCCCTTCGAGGCGACATACGCGGTGCTGCCCGGACCGGTCGGCGTGATGCCGGCGCCGGAGCCGATATTGACGATGGTCGCCGCCCCGGACGCCAGCAGCATCGGCGCAGCGGCCTGGATCACCAGGAACGTTCCCGTCAGGTTGACCGCAATGGTCTGGCCGAACAGCTCCGCCGTGGTGTCCGACAGGCCTGCCGGCGAAAAGATGCCGGCCGCGTTCACCACCCCGTCGAGCCCGCCGAGTGCCGCCGCGGCCTTTTGTACCGCCGGCTGAACCGAGGCCGGGTCCGCGACGTCAGCCGCGACGAAAATCCCCTCCTGCCCGCTGGCGGGGCGATCCAGGACCGCCACCCCGGCGCCTTCTCGGCGGAACAGAGCCGCGGTCGCCGCGCCGATACCGGACGCCCCGCCGGTGATCAGAATTCTTCGACTTACCAAGCGATCCATTCGTTTCCCTCCCAATTGTTTGGTTGGCGTCAGTTCGGCGACGTCACGGCCGGCAGAAGACGTCAGATCATACCGGCTTCCAGGAGCGATCCACCTCCACGTCGATCAAGGCCGGACCGTCCGCGGCCAACGCCGCTTCCAGCAGATCCGAAAGGTCGGATAATGTGGTTGCCCGGTGCGCTGTCAGCCCGAGTCCGCGCGCGACCGAGACGAAATCGATTCGCGGATTGTCCAGATCCATCGCCACGTAGTTGTCGGCCTGCGCCGCCAGGCCCTTCATGGCGTTGGTCCGCTGCTTCAGGATCCGGTACGAATAGTTGTTGATGATCACGAACACCATCCGCAGCTTCTCGTGCGCCGCGGTCCACAGCCCCTGGATCGTGTACATTGCCGATCCGTCGCCGACCAGCGCCACCACCGGACGGTGCGGCAAGGCGAGCTTCACCCCGATCGCCGCCGGCAGGCCCCAGCCGATGCCGCCGCCGCGCAGCCCGAAGAAGCTTTGCGCGTCGTCGCTCTTGAGGAAGCGGCGCAAGCCCATACCGGAGGAAATAGTTTCATCTATAACGATCGTATCGTCCGGCAGCATCCGACCGATCGTCTGCATCAATGCCAGGGGATGGATCGGCTGCCGTTCCGCCACGGCGTCGGCCATCGCGTTCAGCTTGTGCAGGCTGGCGATTCCCTCGGCCTTCGCGTGTTGCAACCGTTTCGTCGCGGCTTCCGCGCCGGCGGCGGACCGGGCCCCGTGCACCGCGGCGGTCAACTCCGGCAGGGTGACCTTCGGCTCGCCAAGGATCGAGACCGTTTCAGGGTAATTCTTCCCCAGCTCCCACGGGTCGGTGTCGAGGTGAACGACCGGGTAGCCTTCCGGCATCGATTCGATATCACCCGGCAAGGACAGCGTGAACAGGTCGCCGCCGACCGACACCAGCAGATCGTGCTGGGTCAGGACACCATGGATCACCGCCGGCAACCGCACCAGGGCGCCGCGATACAGCGGGTGCGACGATGGGAACATGGTCCGGCTCGCCATGCCCTCGTCATACACCGGCGCACCCAGCGTCTCCGCGAAGGTCACCAGTTCCCGCAGCGCATCACCTTGCGGCACGGCATCGCCGGCGATGATCACCGGGCTGGACGCCTTGGCGATGATGTCAGCCGCCTGCGCGATTGCACTGGCGTCGCCGCGGATGCTGCGCGCCACCCGGCTTGGCGTCCCGAGGTCAAGGTCGGCGCTGTCGGTCAGGATATCGCCCGGCAGCGACAGGAACACCGGCCCCATCGGCGGCGCCAGCGCGGTCTTGACGGCGCGATGGATCGCCCGCGGCAGGTCTTCCAGCCGCCGCACTTCCGCCGACCATTTGACGAACGGACGAGCGATGGTCGGCAGATCGGCCCATAGCAACGGTTCGGTGAAATTGAAGCGCTGCTCGTGTTGCCCGGCGGTGACCAGGATTGGCGAGCCGGCCTTCTGGGCGTCATACAGCATGCCCAGACCATTCCCGAGGCCCGGCGCGGCATGCAGGTTGACCCCGACGCACTGGCCCGACGCCTGTGCATACCCGTCCGCCATGCTCATGGCCGGCGCCTCCTGCAACGCCAGGATGTAGCGAAGCTCACGTTCTGTCGCCAGTGCATCCATAAGTGGCAACTCCGTGGTTCCGGGGTTGCCGAAGATCACGCGAACGCCCTCCTGCTTCAACAATTCAAGCAGCGCGGTCTTTCCTGGCATCATCGGCATGGATAGGTTCCTCCATGGGCGCACACGGTGCTGACCCGCTACCAGTGTCCGATCGCGGCCAAGCGTGGTCGCGAAGCGATCAGGCTTTCCGCCTGAACCGGCCACTACAAACAAGGTGCGATCTATCGCGCTTCTCTGATGCGCGATACTAGGCGTCGCGCCGCAGATCAAGCGTGGTGCCATCAGACTGCCCAGGGGGACCAATTCATGGGGAGCCAAGTTATGTCGAGACTTACGCGTCGCCTTGTCGTTGGCGGACTGGCCGCGGTGCCGTTGGCCCGCCCGGCGATCATCCGAGCGCAAAGCACTTCGCGGCCGGTGAAGATCGGCTTGCTGTCCGACATGGGCGGACCGTATCGCGACGTCGGCGGACCCGGCAACAAGGTGGCGACCGAACTGGCCATCGCCGATTTCGGCGGGTCGGTCCTGGGCCGCCCGATCGAGGTGATGCAGGCGGACGACCAGGACAAGCCGGATGTCTCTACCTCCCTGGCGCGGGAGTGGATTGACGCTGCCGGGGTTGACGTGCTGGCCGATGGCGCCGCCAGTTCGTCCGGTCTGGCGGTGCAGCAGGTCTGTCGCGAGAAGAAGAAGATCTATCTGATTACCGGTCCGGCGACCTCGGACATGACCGGCAAGCAGTGCTCGCCGTACGGCATCCATTTCTCCTACGACACCTATGCGCTGGCGCACGGGACCGGAACCGCGTTGACCCGGTCCGGCGGCGAGACTTGGTTCTTCATCACCGCCGACTACGCGTTCGGTTACGCGCTGGAACGCGACACCATGGCCGCGGTCAAGGCCGCGGGCGGCCAGGTGCTCGGCAATGTCCGAGCGCCGTTGGGGACGGCGGATTTCTCTTCGTATCTGGTGCAGGCGCAGGCCTCCGGCGCGCAAGTGGTCGGGCTGGCGAACGCCGGGACGGACACGCAGAACTGCGTCAAGCAGGCCGCCGAGTTTGGTCTGGCCCAGGGCGGCATCAAGCTCGCGACACTGCTAATCCAGATCAGCGATGTGAACGCGCTGGGGCAGAAAGTCTGCGAGGGGCTGGCCTATACCGACAGCTTCTATTGGGACATGACCGACAAGACGCGCACCTGGTCGAAGCGCTGGGGCGACAGGATGGGCGGCATGGTGCCTGGGGTGCTGCATGCCGGCAGTTATTGTGCCGCGTATCATTGGCTGAAGGCGGTGCAGGCGGTTGGGTCGACGGACGCTGATGCGGTGGTGGCGAAGATGAAGGCAATGCCGGTCAATGATTTTTACAATGACAATGTGAAGATCCGGGAAGACGGGCGGGTGATGCATGTGATGTATCTGTGGCAGGTGAAGCCGGTCGCCGAGGCTCGGTCGAAGTATGATTTCTGCAAGAGGCTGGCGACGATTGCGCCCGAGGATGCGTGGCGACCGTTGGGGCAGGGTGGGTGTCCGTTGGTGAAGGCGTAGGTGGGGGTGGAAAACCCGGTGTTGGCAGATCGGTTGCGCCCAAAAACGATCGTTCGGGAGTCGGGCGACCGAGGATCTCGTTTGATGGTCGGCTA
>DASYBP010000137.1:0-26109 GCA_036500715.1 Rhodopila sp. | reverse complement strand
CATTCGATCGGCCCACTGAGGATTTCGCCATGCTCCGCTCCGTCCTCTCCGCAGTTCTTTTCGCCGGCCTCCTCGCCGCGGCACAGCCGACTGTTGCCGATCCTCTCGCTGCTCGGGCGCCAGATCATGCCCAGGCTGCGGCGGCCACCATGGAGCCGCCAGCGCCGCTACCAACGCCGGCGGCGAATGCCGAGCGCGGCAACGCCCCTGCCGGGTTTGGCTGGGGCTAAACACAAGGAACCCCGTCCCAATACACAGAGTGGGCATGAGCTTTATTCTCGCAGGATGCGTGCTGCTGTTGGCGTCGCTCGCCGGTATCGTCCTCGACGGTATCGGTGTCGGGCGTCCGACCACAAGCGCGACGCGACGCCCGCTTTCGACCCGCACCGACCGTGCCCACCGTGGCCGGCCTTGGACGGGCTCTGCGCGGCGGCCGCGATCAGTGGCCTGCCACCGGTCAGCCCGGGCCGGACCGCGGGCGGTTGGTGCCCATTGGCCTCGCGTTGCGACGATCGCCACCGCTGACATACTTGACCGGGGAGGGCCCTGCGCCGCTCGCTAGGGTGAGCCATCGATCCAGTAGACACCTCGATCTCTTTTGCCTGGATCGGACCGAACGACGCGAAATCGCGGGTGGCATCCGACCCAATTTCCACATTGATGCGCGTGAAATGGCCAAACTCAAGCTCATCCATCAGCGCATAAATCCAATCCACAAAGTCTGGATTATCTCTGGCGGCAAATAGGTCCACTGCTCATCCAACAAGCCGGACATCTCGCCCGACGCGATAGATAGAGCATTCCGATGAAGACCATGATCCTTGCCGCCGTTGCCGCGCTGAGGCTGGGCGCCCGCGCTGCCTATGCCGCGGGCGGGCCGGTGGGTTATGAGGCGCCGGTCTATGGCTCACAGGGATTCTCTGACCGCCCGTCCGGCCGGCCAGCCTCCCGCCATAGGAAATAGGCACGGCCCATACCCGTTGTTCGAATTGCGAAGTCGCTCAGCTTCGGTGTGCGCCAAGGTGGCCCGCAAGCCGATGGCGACCGAGGCCGACCGGGAACCTCGGGACGATGCGCGGGCACCGGATGGGATGCCGAGTTCCTGGCGAATATGGGCATACCTCTCCGGGTCGGCGAGGCGGCGGTTCGTCATTATCGTGCGCAGCGCCACCAGGCCGGTCTCGGTGAGCAAGAGCCGTGGCCACTGCTGGGTGGTATCAATCCGCATCAGTCCACGCTCGATCAGCCCCTTGGCCGGCAACGGCACCTTCGGCTGGCCAGCTTGCGGATTGCTACGCCAGGTCTTGAGCAGGAAGCCGTCGGCCACCGTCGGCAATGTCGAGAAGAACTGGTCCAGGTTGCGGCAAATGTAGTCCCGCTCGGTGGCCGAGAACCCGGCGATCATCGCCGGCGCGAATAAATCAATGCCTTATCGCGCATTTCGCAGCATGCAGCCGGTGAATATGTCCGCTGCCGTCCCGAAACCGGTGAGATCGAAATCATAGGACCACTGGACGGGTGGCACCAGAACGTGGAGCACCTTGCCAGTATCCGTGGCCTGAAACAGTGTGCCAAGCGTTTCTGTATTGAGCGCCACCACAGCAGATGCTCCCGATGCTGCTGGCACGTGCGACACGACAACGAAGCTTGCAATTGCTCGCTCATCGACCGCCACGTCGAGGTTGGTGATCTCGGGGATGCTGTGATCATCGGCGGAGAACACCAGCGAATAATCTGGTTTAGCTTGCCCCGAACCTACCTCGAACCGCCCACTGATAACTAAAGCGGCATAACGCTCGGGCAGCGGTGAACCGAAGGTGCAAAGACCGGCCGACGGTTGCTCAAACCCAGACCATGCTGCGAGAGCTGGATGCCAACAACCCCACGCAATGAGCCCCGCCACCGCTAGCTTTTCTGCGACACGCACGCCTAGCCGCTTTGATCGAGGAGTTGCTGTCGCGCATCGGCTCGTAGCCGCTGGACGATACCGTCCCTCACTCCAGGCTAGAGCGCCCGCTGCCCTCGGAGCGCCGCGACCAATGCGCCCCGGCACGCGCTCGCGGCGGCCGTCGGGGAAATGCGGTTTTTGGACTATCGAAGTCACGAGAGGCGGCTCCACGAACTTGGGAACTGAGTAGCGCTGGTCTATCATACAACTCGACCATGGCACCGGGTTCGTGACCGTCGCCCAAGGGCGGGTGGCGCGGCAACAGCGCAGATCGACCGACGAATGGGACCCTGATGCTCGGTCTCACCATACGCCAATCGATCCTCGCCCGCGCCGAATTCTGGGGTCCAAGGGCGTGCATCAAGTCCGCCGGGTAAAGGGGTGTCAAAGGTTCGAAGCCGTCCGGCGGCCACCGCGCGCCCATCGAATTTTTATGATTCCGAATTGGCGGATCGGCGCTCCGAGGAAGAATAGTCGGATGCTATTTTGCGCATCTACTTGAGGTAATGTGCAATAATACGAGGTGATGCCTCCCACCACTGAAAGACCACCTGTGAACATCAAGACTGCATCCTGGTTCACCGAAACGCCGGCTGGACATGTCAAGATCGGCATTTCGCGCGGCGTGCCCCGCCGCATGGCGCCAGGCTATCGGATGTTCCGCAGGCTGGCGCCTGGTCCTTGGTTCAACAGCGTGTCGGTCGCGAACTACGACCAACTCTATCGAACCGAGATCCTCGCCCGCCTCAATCCCCAGCTTGTCGCCGGCGAGCTGCTCGCCCTGGCACGTGGCAACGTCGCGGTGCTGGTCTGCTTCGAGCGCCCGAACACCGGCAAGTGGTGCCACCGCAGCCTGGCCGCCTTGTGGCTGGCCGAGGCCCTGGGCGAGCCGGTTCGGGAGATCGGCTTCGAGACGCGGCCCGCAGCAGGATCATCCCCTGATGCCCTTGGACCTCTTGCCGCCCGGCGCCACGGCACGGCCCCAGAGACCTTCGGGCAGGTAGGCGCGGCGGAAGCCGCAACGCACAGTCTGGAAACAAGCTCTTTCTGTGATGACCTAGCTAAGGCGGAATGGTTCTGGCCCAGCCCAAGGAGATATCTCCGCCCCGTCGCTCCGTAAATTAAGATTTCGGGCAAAATCGTCTAAATCGAAATATGGAAAATCAGTTGGCCACCGTGAACTGCTCCCCTCTCTGTGATTAACGTCCATCGTCCAATATGTTGCGGTCGCGGCTTGCCAGGCCGCTTGTGCCCATATATTTTCGGCTCGAAAAATGCGGAAGCGTAGGCAAGACCTATCCATGCCAGACGGGCCTTGCCTAACGGGACGCGCTTCCGAGCTTCAGAGAACGTAGCCGCCGTCGATGGTGATACTCGACCCGGTCATATAACTGGACTCTTCGCCCGCAAGGTACGAAATCAGACCCGCAATCTCCTCCGGCTTGGCAACACGGTGTAGCGGGCTGCGCTCCGACAGGTAGTCGAGAAAACCCGAGGTAAGGTCGGTTTCGGTCGGGCCGGGCTGGACGTTGTTCACGGTAATCTTGCGCGGCGCAAGGTCAAGGGCCAAGCCTTTTACCATTGCCGCAACTGCGGCTTTCGTAAACTGGTAGACGCTCACGCCCGGCGAGCCCGTCCTAATCGTGACGTTGCTTCCAATCGTAATCACACGGCCACCATCCTGCATCTGTGCCGCCGCCGCTTGGATGGAAAGATATACCCCCCGCACATTCACGTTCAGCATGAGGTCGAGGTCTTCCAGACTGACGGCATCGACCGTACCAACGCGATATAAACCGGCATTGACGACGACGACGCTGAGCGGCCCAAAGCGTTTCACAGCTTGTTCGACAGCGGCGCGGATTGCCTTCGGGTCTGCGCTATCCGCCGCAATCGAGAATGCCTCGCCACCCTGCCCGGTTATAGAATCGACCAGCTCCTCTGCCTTTCCCGGCTTTGAGACATAGGTAAAAGCGACCGCGAAGCCGTCTTTGACCAGCCGCGAGACTGCGGCAGCGCCGATGCCACGCGACCCACCAAAGACCAATGCGGCTTTGCGTTCTGTTTTCATTTCTTTACTCATGACTCGTACTCCTTTTTTGACTGATTAATCCATAATTGGTTATCAACATGCTATCTTGGCAACGCCAAGCTCCTTATCGCGGTCTTAGTCTATCGACCGCGAAATCCGCTAGTTTCTGTAGTGCCTTAGCATCTGCCCCGCCCCGCGCGGCGATTTGCATACCGGCCATCGTCATTTGGACAAATCCGGCGGCATCATCGGGCTTCATGCCCTTATCGATTTCACCGCTGGCCTGCCCTTCTTTAATACGCTTGGTCAACCGAGCGCCAAGCAAGGGTGCGATTTTTTTCCTCAAGGCAACCAGCTCCGGGTCGGTCGTACCGAATTCGCCTACCGCGCCGACGCCCATACAACCCAATGCCCGAAGGCGGTCATCTTCCGGCGCAAGCCCGACAAGCAGTTGCCGAATCCCCTCCAAAGGCGACCGGGTGGACGTCAGCCGCGTTAAATGTCCGGCGAGGCTCTTTTGCTGATAGCTCTGAAGCGCCTCCAAGTATATCTGCCGTTTGTCACCAAAGGCGTTATAGAGGCTCTGGCGGCCAATCTCCATTGCTTGCAGGAGGTCGTCCGTTGAGGTCGCAGCAAAGCCCTTCGCCCAAAACACCTGTAGGGCGCGCTCCAATGCATCGTCTCGATTAAATTCACGTGGTCTAGCCATGGCAACCACATTAGGAGTTATGGACTGAAAAGTCAATAACCTTCCGCAAATCTCTCATCCCGTTCTGAATTCTCACTTTTATCGGACCCTTCAAGCGGTAGACGAGGAACCCTCTTCGGAACTGCTAACATCGTCTCTCCGGCGAGCGTCCGAAAGTCAAGAGAATTTCGAGACAAGCAAAGTTCAGGACTAAATCTGCGAGAATGCAAAACCGTAGGAAAATGGTCTTTGCTCGGCACGATTTACCGCAATGGAATCTTATGCGGTTTTTCTCTGGCGATGACGGTGGCCAGTTCACGGCCCTCACGCCGGCCGTAGCGCCGCAAGCCGCCCGGCGTGGCTACGCACGCCGAGTTTGGCGTAGATGCTGCACAGGGCTTTCACCAAACAGGTTTCGATAGGCGACGGAGAAACGTCCCAGCTCCCAGAAGCCGTGATCGGTGGCGATCTGAGTCACGGTCTTCGCTCCTGGGTCGGCCGCGAGGAGCGCGTGCCGCGCCAGATTCATCCGACGCAACCAAAGATATCGGTGCGGACTCACTCCTAAGTGTTCCATGCATTGGTGTCGGAGTGTCCGTTCCGACACGCCAACCGCAGCACAGATTTCGGCCAGGTAGAGTGGGGTGCCCGGGTTCTCACCCAGCACTTGCTCGAACCGCCGCATGATCGACAGACGCTGACGGCCCGGCGCCTTGGTCGCGACCGTTTCCCTGTCGGTCAGACAGCCTATCATAGCCCGCACCAGTTCTTGTTCGATCGCCCTGGCGACCTCGGGATGCGCGAGGATATCCGGGGCACTGGCGGCAAGGTGTCCTGCCGCTTCATGCAGACGCAGCAATCGTGACATCAGATGATCTGGGGGGCGGAGCACCTGTGTCACTGCGGGGGCGGTCAGATCGTAACCAGCAACGGCCCGGCCTGCCGCGGCGAGATCTTCTGGCGTCAGGGACATAAATCCCAGTCGAGCCTTCGCTGCCACGCGATAGTGGTATTCAGCGTGCGGAGAGCTGACCATGATCGTACCCGGCTGCACTTCGTGACCGCTTCGGTAAATCGGCGCCTGCTTCGCGTCGGTGAGAAAGCAGATGGGGCGGCGATACTGGTGATCGGCGAGATGGGTCACCTGGGGCTGTGACGTTTCACTGCGCTGCATCCAAAGCCGATGAAGGTCTATTCGCGTCAGCTCCGAGCGATACTCGCCAGCGGCGCTAACAACCACCTTCATGTCCGCCGCGCGGAAGAATGCTTGATGTTCCCCTGGGTCCAGGAAGCTTCGGACTGCACTTCCGGGCATCGCTCAGCAACCGATCAATTGAGGCGCCGGGATACTTATCATCGTCAGAACTCCAGGCGGCGATAGGAGACCCCGCCGCCTCCCCCTTTTTTGCAGCGTTCACTCTTACGGACTTTAGACTAGCTGCATTCTCTGCGAAGGCAATGTAGGGGCGCAACTGCCAGACTGTATTTCGTTCCCACCGGACCGTTGGTGCTGCCGAGCGAGAAAACGTTGGCTCCGGCAGACTTTACAGTTTACCCGGCGTCCTCTTGCCGATTTTGCATGGCGTTTGCCCTCAATCGGTAGCTACCCTCCGGAGCACCCGAATGGGAGGACGAACCGTGGCGAGCCTCATTTCGACGCAAGCCGGCGGGGCTAGCCGCCGATCAACGATACTGGGCATCGCATCGAGCGTTGCCGCGACCTCGATAATCGACGCACGCGCACAGGCAGAGACGCCGGAACGCCCTCTTGCCTCATGGAACGAGGGGCCTGCAAAACAGGCGATTCTAGACTTCGTCCGGGCCACCACCGACCAGTCGAGCAAGGATTTCGTGCAGCCGGAAGACCGCATCGCCACGTTCGACCAAGACGGCACGTTATGGGTGGAGCATCCGCTTTACACGCAAGCTATGTTCGCGCTCGATCGGGTGCATGAGTTGGCACCACAGCACCCGGAGTGGCAGAGCCAAGAGCCTTTCAGGGAGGTGTTGTCCAACGATTTGGAGGCGCTCGGACACTTCACCGAGCGCGACTGGGCCGAGATTGTTTTTGCGACCCATGCCGGGATGAGCCAAACCGCCTTCGTGGAGATCGCGGACAAGTGGATTAGGACGGCGAAAAGTCCCAAATTCAAGCGGCCCTACACCGACCTCATATATCAACCGATGCGCGAGACGTTGGACTACTTGCGCGCAAACGGTTTCAAGACCTACATCGTCACGGGCGGCGGACAGGATTTCGTGCGTGTCTATTCCCGGCGCGTATATGGCATTCCGCCTGAACAAGTTGTGGGTTCAAGTATCGCCGTGAAATATGAGATCGTGGACGGCAAGCCGGAATTGATGCGACTACCAAAGCTATTCTTTGACGACGACCATACGGGCAAGGCGATCGGAATCGATCTCTTCATTGGCCAGCGCCCCTATTCCGCCTTCGGCAATTCCACCGGAGATCGCGAGATGCTGGAATGGACGGGCGCGGGCGCCGGTGCACGATTGAAAATGCTCGTTCACCACGACGATGCGCAACGGGAATACGTCTACGGCCCTGCGGACGGACTGCCGGACACCAAGGTCGGCACGTTCGACCAGTCGCTCGCGGATGAAGCGAAATCCCGAGGCTGGATGGTGATCAGCATGAAAAACGATTGGAAGCGTATCTTTGCTTTTGAGTAGGCGGCGGAATGTGCCGACGGCGATTCCTTCCGACTCCGACTAAAGCCGGCCAGTAATGCCGAGGCTTTGTGGACACCCGTAAATCAAGAAAAACGCATATCGGAAATTTGCAGACGCTACGTTGAGCGTTCTCTTCCTGTTCACCATCAGGAGCGTGTAGCTCTCGGACGGCTAGTTAGCAGAATACGCCTTATGCGAGCGTGCCCCTCTCAGGGCGTCCACGTTAGCGCCCTGAGTTCCTTCCGAGCCGTGCCAAAGGTCCCAAGCTGGTAGACCGACGCGCCGGCCGCCGAGAACGTGAACGACGGGAATGGCTCCGCTAGCATCTTGTTCAAATACGTTTCCATCCCGACGCCAATCGTCACGTGCGGGTTGAAGCGCTTGCCCGCCGCGTCGGTAACGAAATTGGCGACGTAGTCGATCAGTTCGTTTTGGATATCCCTTCCGTCTTCCTCGCTGGAGAACGCCGCTGGGGTTCCCGTCTTCACGGTGAAGGGATTGACGGCCGATATCAGCTCATCCTGCAGCCGATGCAGGTCTTCAGTTGGTTCGACGACGATTCCCGCGACGCCGACCGGCGGGGCCGGGATGTAGTAATACTTGAACGCCTTCAGCGTCCACGCCGTGGGTTTTTCCTTGGCCAGAACTGCGGTCGCCGCCGCATATACCTTATCCAGGTCGTCCGTGCGGACGAACTGCTGCAATAGGGAGATGTGCGGGTGGTGCGTCGCATCCAGCGCGAAGCCCTTCGGAAAATCCTTGAGCAGACGAGCGTTGGCGTCCCTCGCATGCTGAATCATGGTCGCGTCTGGCTCGAGCGCAATGTCGATCGCCGTCACCGGGTTCTGTTGTGCGACTGCCTCTTGGGCAACCGTGAGCACCAATCCCAACCCCAAAGCCGTCAATAATCCCAGATGCCCGAGCATGTGTCCCTGCTCTTGTCAACGCGCTGACCTAGTGGCTTAAACACCTAGCGGCCTGCGTGACTCGGAGTCAAACCTCCGGGCCGCGCTGCAGAAGTCAAGATTTGCGTGCCAGAAAAATTACTCAGCAAAATCGGCACCTTAGCCGATGCATAAATCCGGTGCGAATGCTCCCCTTCTGACCGGAAGCGTCCCATGTTATTCTCGCGAATACGAGCAGTACCACACAGCCCGCTCCCGTCGCTCACCCCTCTGCTGTTTCCGGCCGCGGCAATTCGATCCCGGCATAGATATCGGCGAGCCGGATTTCCGCCTCGATCTCCGGCATCGTCAACATGGCCTCACTGATCAGAACGCTGACAATCCAGGCCTCACCCTGCTTCAGATAGATTGTCGCGGCGACCGAATCCTGCTCCAGAATCACATAACGTCGGATCGACGGCGTCGCCTGATACTCGCGTAACTTGTCTAGCCGGTCGATGTGAGAGGTGGACAGGCTGAGCACTTCGAACACGACGACAGGATCGGCAATAACGGTCTGGCCGCGGGTTGTCGCTGAGCAGAAGACGAAGGCGTCAGGATAACGTATCCGCCCCGCGACCTCGATTTTCATTGTCGGCCCACGGACCCGGCATCGCTTGTCCATCAGGGCCAGGTCCAGCAGCGTACGGAGCCGCGTCCCAATGGCTTCGTGCTCATTGCTCCCGCCAGTCATCGCCACTGGCGCGAAGCCGTCGAACTCCCAACGCAGTTCCTGGCGTTCCTCACACGCCAGGAACGTGTCCATTGTCATCGGCTTTCGAACTGCGCCGCTCATACGCGCATCATGGCACGAAACCCTGGATCACGTCGCGCCGGCGCTAAGTGTCGGTCAGTGCCGCCAGAATGGCATCCCGTCGCGCCGTATCCCCGACGGCATGCACCGGCTGGATCGCCACATGTGTCGCCCCGGCCGCGAAGTGCGCCCGCAAACCGGCCTTCACCTGATCGGCGGTTCCCCAAAGCATCATCGCGTCAATGAAGGCGTCGGACCCGCCGTTCGACAGATCCGCCTCGGTAAAGCCCATGCCGAGCCAGGCGTTCCGATAATTGTCCAGCCCCATGTAGCGCGACAGTTCTTCGCGCCCGAGCGCCCGAGCCTTTAGCGGATCAGTTTCAATCGTAACTTTCTGTTCGATCGCCAGCCATTTGTTCGGCCCGAGGATTTTCGCCGCCTCCGCCGTATGCTTCGGGGTCGTATTGTACGGCACGGCCCCCCGGGTCATCTGCCCGGCCAGTTTCAGCATCAACGGACCAAGCGCGGCCACACAGATCGGGAAATCCGCCGCTCCGGCCTCGCCCTTTGTGATCCCAGTCAGATAGGCCCGCATTGCCGGCACCGGCTTTTCATAAACGTGACCACGCAAACCCTCAACCATTGGAACGTGGCTCACGCCCAGGCCCAGGATGAAACGCTCGCCGTACAAACGGTTCAGGCTGATCATGCCGCGGCGCGAGGTGAACGCGTCGCGCGCGTAGATCGAGGCAATGGAACTGCCGATTTTCAAAGTCGAGGTCTGCGACAGCATGTAGCCGGCGACAGAGAAGGATTCGAAGCCGAGTGCCTCGGGATACCACAGCGTATCGTATCCCAGTTTCTCCACGGTCTTCGCGAAGGCGGCGATGGCCGCGGCATCCTTGTGCTTGTCGGTCGAGTACCATACCCCAAGGCGTCCAAGTTTCATGGCGCGCTCCTGTTCAGATCATTGTTCTGCTGGCCGGCCATCAGGGGTCTTCGCCCCCTATGACACCAGCGCGGGCGCCGCTTAGCGTCCTGCGTTGGGGACGAACGGGTCAGGAACCTGTTGCGGCAGCGTACCCTCACTTTTGGTGCAAACGCCATGCTGCTTCAAAGCATCTTGGGCACAGGCGTTGCCATCGGCGTAGCCGCAATGGGTGAAGCCGATTGGCAGGATCATGCAATACTCCCCCATCCGGCTCCTCGATGGTGGAGGATTGGCCGGATTAGGAACACAAGCGCCGTTCTGCCGGGCCGCGTCGGCCGCGCATTCATTGCCGTCCACATATATGCACTGCGGCGGGGCGCCCTGAATTCCCAGGCAGAACGGAGCCGCAATTGCGGACCATGATGTGCTCACCAGAATAACGGCGGCAACGGCGAGCCTATTCATGACGCATTTCTCCTCACGCGTGACGCACCAATACAGCCACGACCGGTCCGTCAGCGCAACACGATCCCGTGGCCGCGCCACTTCAGCCGGGATAATTACGGCGTTGTGTATCCCTTCAGCCCCGGCGCACGACCGGGGACGGGATGCTGTCGATCATCACGTTGATAACCGCCGGCTTCCCGCTGGCCAGCGAGCGGTCGATCGCTCCGCCCAGTTCGCCGCCGCCGCAGACCAGTTCCCCGTGCCCGCCCAATGCCGTTGCCACCAGATCGTAGCGGGCCGGCGTCAGTTCGCATCCATAGGCCCGGTTCGGCCCGTAATCACGGACCTGCAGATTATATTCGGCATTCCACCGCGCATCGGTGCCGACAATGGCGACATACGGCAGGTTCAGCCGCACTGCCGTTTCTATCTCCGACATGTGGAAGCCAAACGTCCCGTCGCCCAGCACCGCGAACACCGGCGCGGTCTTTTCAACGACGCGGGCACCGGCGGCCATTGGCAGCGACGATCCAATCGAGCCGGCAACGCCGTTGATCATCCGACGGTCGTTGCGCAGCATGCTTTGGCCCCATTGCGCGAACTCCCCGCCGTCGCAGATCAACACGCTGTCCGGCTCGCGCGAGAGATAGTGCTGCAACGTGCGGAAAACCTCCGCCGGATGCAGCTTGCCGGGCGTCCTGGAGCGCAGATCCGCCCACGCAGCCGGACGATCGTCGAAGCAGCCGCGCGCATCGGCGCACCACGCTGGATCACCGGCAACCCGGCCCGTACCGCGGCGCAGCAGCATCTCCCCTGCCGCAACCGTGTCCGCGACACAACCGAACGCCAGCAATGGCCCCTTGTCGCGTGCCGCTCGGGCCAGCAATGCCCCGTCCGGATCGATGGATATGAAACGACAATCCGGCGCGAACGGCGCGCCACCGAACTTGAGCGTGAAATCGAGCGCCTTGCCCAGCAGCAGCACCATCTCGGTGCGCTCCGCGACATCGGCATAGGCGCCAAGACTGGCGTCGTTGAAACTGCGCGGCCCCTCACTCAGGCAGGCTGGAATCCCCAATACAGCTTCGATTCGTCGCAGCAACTCGCGTCCCTCGCGGTTCGCCAGTACCGGTGCGCCGATCACCAGCGGCCGCTTCGAGGTCGCCAGCAAGCCAAGGATCGTATCGGCGGTGGCGGCGCTCAGCGGCACGCCAGGTGCCGCGAAATCCGCCGCACTCGGCCACACCACGGCGTCCGATGCCACTGTGGCATCCAGGATGTCGGACGGCAGACTGACATGCACGGGACCGGGTCGGCCAGAGGTCGCCAACCGAATCGCCTTCGCGATCTCCATGCCGACAGTGGCGGTCCCCGTTGCCATCCAGGCAGCCTTGCAGACGGGCGCGGCCATCTCGACCTGCCGCAACTCCTGGAAGCCGCCGCGGCCGAGCTGATCGGTCTCGGTATGGCCCGACAACAGCACCATCGGGGTTTCCTGCCCCAGTGCCGTGAACAGGGCACCGACAGCGTTGGCATGACCCGGCCCGCCGGTGACCCACGCGACCCCTGGACGTCCCGTCAGACGACCAAAGGCGTCGGCCATGTGCACCGCGGCGGCTTCATGCCGAACGTGCATCAACGACAGCCGCGTGCCGATCGCGGCGTCAAACAGCGACATGATGTGGTTGCCGGACAGGGTAAAGATGTCCGTGTGCCCCGCGCGCTCCAGTGTGCGCGCCACGATGTCGGCGCCGCGGAGATTCGATGGCATGTAATCGTGGTCCTTGCGGAGGTGCGCGGCCGGGACGGCGCCCGGCCTCGATGCCGAAGGTGGTTCAGACCGGATCCCACGGATAGACATCGCGAGTCCGCTCGAGCGGCGTGAAGCTGTTCTTCACCGCCGGCAGCCAATGTTCCGCCAGTTTCTCCGGCGTCCAACCGTCCGGGCGCGCCATGATGCGGATCGGGCGAGGCTGGTTGTACAGGTAAACCTCGTTGCCGCGCACCCCGAAGATCTGACCGGACACGCCGGCCGCCGCATCGGTGCCGAGAAAGGCGATCAGTTGCGCGATGTGATCCGGCCGTGTCTTGGCCGCGCGGGCCTGAAGCTGTTCCTCGGTCTGGCCGGGCACGGTTTCGATCATGCGGCTGAAGGCATGCGGACCAAGACAGTTCGAGCGCACGTTGTAGCGCTGCATATCCATCGCGATGTTCCGCGACAGCCCCGCGATACCCATCTTGGCGGCGCCGTAGTTCACCTGGCCGACGCTGCCGATCAGGCCGGAGGTCGAGGTGATGTGGGTGTAGTTGCCACTTTCCTGCTTGCGGAAATGCGGAATCGCGGCGCGCGAGACGTAGAAGGCCCCGTAGAGATGGACCTTGATCACCGCGTCCCATTCCTCGACCGACATGTAGTGGAACATGCGGTCGCGCAGGATGCCGGCGTTGTTCACCACGATGTCGATACGGCCGAAATTGTCGATCGCGTCCTGCACCATGCGCTGGGCATCTTCCCAGCTCGCGACACTGCCGCCGTTGGCAACGGCGCGGCCCTTGCCGTTCGCCTGTTCGATTTCCTGCACGACGCGCTGAGCTGGCCCCACATCCTGGCCCTCGCCGGTCACCGTCGCGCCAACGTCGTTCACCACGACGCGGGCGCCGTTTGCGGCCAGCGCGATCGCGGTCGCGCGCCCAATCCCGCCGCCCGCGCCGGTGACAACGGCGACCTTCTCGTCAAGCATACCCATTGGCTTCCTCCTGCAAAGTGGACCGGGTCACCATGCGACAGAGTGTGGACCATGTCATCATCCGGGCCCGGTGGCGGCGAATCGTGTCCCTAGACAATCGGACCGCGGGCGGTCACAACGCCGCCGCAATCGCCCCAGCGGGCGCGGCTGGTCTAGGCGACTGCGGCATCCGGACGCGTGACCTCGAAGCCCTGGCCTGTCGCGACGCGCAGGCGCGCGACGATCCCAGCATCGGCATTTGCGCCCAGCCTAACCGCCGCAGCATCCTGGGCACCAACACGCTGCCGACCAACGAAGGGGTCCTCGTCGGCTCGTATGCCGGTGTCGCCCGCATGCTCGACGAACTGGCCGAGGTCCCCGGCGTCCGCGGCGTCATGCTGACATTCGACGACTTCGTCATCGGCATGGAGCAGTTTGGTACGCGGATCCTGCGGCTCATCCGCTGCCGCGACGTCATCAAAAAGGCCGCATGAGCCGCGACGGCAACGGCTATCCGTTGGCTACCTGTTGCAGGAACTGATGAACCTGTCTGCGCAGTAAGTCAGAGTTTTGCGCCAACGCAGCGGACGCGGACAGCACAGCATCGGCGACATCCCCGGTTTGCCGTGCCGCGCTTCCGACGCTGCCGATATTGACCGATGCCTCTGCCGTGCCCGCGGCAGCCTCCTGGATATTCCGGGCAATCGCGCTGGCCGCCAACCCTTGCTGTTCCACCGCTGCCGAGATCGCCGTGGTAATCACCCCCATGTCCGCGATCGTGTGGGCAATGCTCGTGATGGCGCTTGCCGATTCGCGAGTCGCTTGCTGCATCGAACTGATCTGCATGGCGATTTCACTCGTTGCCTTGGCCGTCTGATGGGCCAGCTGCTTGACCTCCGAGGCGACGACGGCAAAGCCCTTGCCGGCCTCACCGGCGCGCGCCGCCTCGATCGTCGCATTCAGCGCCAGCAGGTTGGTTCGGCTGGCGATCTGCTGAATCAGGGCGATCACCGTCTCGATCCGTTCGGCTGCCAGGCTGAGTTCCGCGATCTGGATGCTGGTACGGCTTGAGTCGGCGACCGCCTGAGCGGCCACCGCGACCGATGTCGTGGTCTGGCGGCTGATTTCGGCGATCGAGACCGACAGTTCCTCGGCCGCCGCCGCGACCGCCTGAACGTTTGCCAATGCCGTGTCGGAAGCGCTAGACGCAGCGCTCGCCTGCCGGTTGGCCGCCTCGGCGGTCGTGGTCAGCCCACTGGCGGTCGACTGCAAGCCGCCGGCCGCCGCACCGATCTCGTCGATAACCGAACCAACCGAACGCTCGAGCCGGTTCGCCAATGCCAGTGCGGCATCGCGCTTCTCGGCTTTCGTCCGAGCCTCGGCTGCGGCCCGGTCCGCGGTCATCTGATCCATCGCCAGGGCATTGTCGCGAAACACCGCGACCGCGGCGGCGACCTCACGTAACTCGTCGCGACGGTCGAGCCCAGGGATCTCGACACTCGTCTCACCGGTGGCTAGGCGTTCCATAACGCTGGATAGGGTTCGCAGCGGCCGGGTGACACCGCGGCTGATCGCCAGCGCGAGGCCCAGGCCCAGGATAAGGGCCAATCCCACCCCTAATCCAAGCAGCCGGTCGGCTCGGTGGTGTTCGTCCTGCATTGCCGTGAGCTGCGCGTCCATCAGGCTCTGCGTCTCGGCGATCGCGGCCGCCGTTGAAGCGTCAACCGCCCGAAGCAGCGCGGCCTGATTGGCCTCGGCATCGGTCACCTGCGTCAGTCCGCTTTTATAGGCCCCGATCTGTCCAACGAGCGCCTTGAGCTTCGCTTCGGTCTCCCCTCCGGTGACCCGATACAGCAGATCCTGGGCGGCGGTCTCCATTTGGTCGGCGACGGCGGCGATGGTCTTGGCGGCGGCAGGATCGTGCTTGTAAACCAACGCTTGTTCTGCCAACCGCGCCCGCAGTGCCGACGCCTCGACCTGAAGCGCGGCGTCGCGGAAGGCGGTGGCTGTGCTCAGCAAATAAATTTGCTCGCTGTACCGGGAAGCGGCTTCGGTCAGTCGCGCGGCGAAGCCATCCTGCATGGCTTTGACGGCTGTGGCCATTGTTTCCATGAGCCGATGCAGCGCGGTCCGGGTGGCATCCGGGTCGACTTTGGCAGCGGCCTCTCGCCAGGTCGCGATGGCAGATAAGACCGGTGGCCCGGCCTGTTCCGCGCCAGGCCGACGCATGACCATCTTGGCGGTCATTTCGATCCGATCCACCGCGCCGGTAACCGCCTTCTGACTTTCCGGGCTGTCGACGGCCAGCAAACCGGCGGTTGCGTCGCGCAGATTACTGACCGCATCCATCAGGAACGGCACAATTTGCAGCGACGCCGTGGCCGCCGCGAGATCAGCGCGGCCGGTCGCCGCGGTTTCGCTGGCCGCGTGCAGCGCCTTGGCCTGGGCGGCGGCAATCTCCGAGGCGACCGCCTCGAACTGGCCGATCAAGGTGAAGCGGCCGGTGAGCACGCCGTCGTGTTGACGTTCCTGGGCCGCGTAGTCATCGAGATGCTGTTTGATCGCGTCGACCGAAGCTTGGACCTCGCCGCTCACGCCGCCCTCGTCGCCGAGGGCGATCCGCAGCGTGTTGATAGCCGCCTGTACCCGGCCCAGCGGTTCGCGAAGCTCCAGGCCACCGCGGTCACCGGCGGCCAACGCGCGGTGCGCGGCCAGAGCCAGGGCATCAACCTGGACGGCCAGGGTCTGTCCGGCGGCGGCGGCATCCACCCGGCGCGCATATCCGCTCAGACCCAACCAGCCGACGGCAGCCACGCCTGTGGTAAGAGCAAGGATGAGGAGGAATCCGCCGAGAAGCCGCCACTTGATCGACACAATGGATACCTTGCGCTGTGGTTGGAGCCGGGGATCGTGCCGGATCCTCATTAAGAAACTCTTACTGAGAGCGATTTTGAGGCACGCTCGCTTCGCTGGCCGACTGGTTCGGCCACACCTTGGGTATTGACGCTACGTGGCGTTCGCGTTAGCGCTACTGGACTGTTGGAATTCCGAATTCCATGCTGCAGACCTTGCCGGCGACCCAAAGCCTGATCGACCGCGCCTATCAGCAGATGCTGGCAGCCATTGCTGACGGCACCCTGCCGCCCGGCCAGCGCATCCGCCAGGCGGCGTTGGCCGATACGCTGGGCGTTTCCCGTCAGCCGGTCAGCCACGCCCTGCACCTGCTGAAGCGTCAAGGTCTGGTCGAGGCGTTCGGCCGCAAGGGCCTGCGCATCGTGCCGCTCGATCCGCAGCGGGTCATGCAACTGTATCAGGTGCGCGAGGCCGTCGATGGCCTCGCGGCCTGTCTCGCCGCGCAGCGATCCCGGGCCGGCAGCGCCGATGCGGCCGAGGTTGACCGCCTGAAGTGCCAACTCGAAGCCGGTCTGCTGTATGACGCTGCGACGCCGATCCCGGTCCTGGTCAGAGCGGACACCGAGTTTCATCGCGGCCTGTACCGGCTGTCGGGCAATCCGGCGATTGGGGAAATGACCGATCCACTGTGGCCGCATTTGATGCGTTCCATGGCGATGGTGCTGGGCGTGCCGGACTTCGCCGCCCGGGTCTGGCGGCAGGAGCACGCCGCCATCCTGCGCCACGTCCTGGCGGGCGATGCGGACCAGGCGGAGGCCGCCGCCCGCGACCACGCCGCCGCCGCCGCCCGCATGACCGCCGCACAATGGCAACTGCAAGCTGCCTGAAGGAGGAGAAAGACCATGCTGACCGAAGCGCAAGTCCGCCAGTTCCATGACGAAGGCTACCTGTTCCTGCCGGAAACCTTCTCCGAAACCGAGGTCGCCATCCTGAAGTCGGAAGCCGAGGCCATCTACCGTCAGCAGCGTCCGGAGGTCTGGCGCGAGAAGTCGGGCGCCCCGCGCACCGCCTTCGCCGCCCATTTGTACAACGAGGCGCACGGCTTGCTGGCGCGCCATCCGCGCATGATCCATCCCGTCGAGCAGTTGTTCGGCGAGCCGGTTTACATGCATCAGTACAAGATCAACGCCAAAGCCTCGTTCACCGGCGATGTCTGGCAGTGGCACCAGGATTACGGCACCTGGGCGCGTGACGACGGCATGCCGGAACCACGGGCCATGAACATCGCCGTGTTTCTCGATGAAGTCATGCCGATCAACGGTCCGCTAATGCTGGTGCCGCGCAGCCACACGCACGGCGTGTTCGCCGCGGGTCATGACACCAGCACTACGTCATACCCACTGTGGACACTGGACGAGAAAACCGTGACCGATCTGGTGGCCCAGGGCGGCATCGTCGCACCGACGGGCCAGGCCGGCGGGCTGCTGCTGTTTCACGGCAACCTGGTGCACGGATCGGCGGGCAACATCACGCCGTACCCGCGGAAGATCGTCTATCTGACGCTGAACGCGGTGTCGAACTACATCCGCCAGCCGACGCGGCCGGAGTGGATTGCCCACACCGACTTCACGCCGATCGTTCCGACCGATCCCGACGCCCTCACTCGCTACGCGCACCACTTCCGCCAAGCCGCGGCATAGGTGCGACTCCATAGCTGCGACTCCGGCCCGGAACGACCGAGCGCCGCGGCGACGAGCGGATTGACGGTCGGCGCTACATGGGGCAGCGGGGTTGTCACGTCCGCCGCGGCCCTGGTCGTGGCGCGAAAGGCAACCGCTCGCGTGTGAGCCGACGGCCTACCGCCGTCCGAACATCTTCTCGAGGTCAGCCTTCGACAGCTTCAGCACCGTTGGCCGCCCGTGGCTGCAGGTCGCCGCCCGCGGCGTGACCTCCATCTGCCGCAGCAGTGCTGCCATTTCCGTGGGACCCAGCCGGCGGCCGGCGCGAATGCTGCCGTGGCACGCCATGCGCGCGATCACCGCGTCGAGCCGGGCGGACAGCACCGTCTCCTCGTCCATCTCGGCGAATTCGTCGGCGAGGTCGCGCAGCAACGGCCCGGCCTCGGTCGTCCCAAGCGCCGCCGGCAGTGCGCGGACCAGGATGGCCCCTGGCCCGAATTCCTCCACCTCCAGTCCCAGCCGCGCCAGATCGTCGGCCCGGGTGAGCAGTCTGGCCACGTCGCCCGCCGGCAAATCGACGACCGAGGGCAACAGCAGCGGCTGGCTGCTGACCCCGCCGTCCAGCATCTGCGCGCGGATCGCCTCATGCGTCAGACGTTCATGCGCCGCGTGCTGATCCACCAGCACCAGTGAACCGTCCGCGGCGACGGCAATGATATAGGTGTCGAGGACCTGTGCGACCGCTGCCCCCAACGGATAGTCGGTCGGGTGGTCGGCTGACGGCTCGGCCGGCGCGACCTGCCGCGCGGCCGGCGGCCCGTCGAAGCCAAGCTGGACCTCGGCAACCCCGCCCTGCGGCGACATCCGTCCACCCGCGCTCAAAGCCAAGGGCGGCGCCGCAGCGACCCGCGACCCCCAGGCCTGAAACGATGGCGCCGGCCGTAGCGCCGGCATCGCTGGCCCGGTTCCGCTACCCAGCGCCCGCCGCACGGCGCCGATCACCAGCGATCGCACCGCGGCGGGGTCGCGAAACCGCAGTTCGGTTTTCGCTGGATGGACATTCACATCGACCATATCCGGCGGCACATCCAAATAGAGCGCCACGATGGGGTGCCGGCCGGCCGCGATCACGTCGCGGTACGCCACTTTCACCGCGGTGCGCAGCACCGGGTCGGCCACCGGCCGATGGTTGACGATCAGCGTCTGCGCCACCGGTGTCGCCCGGGTCGCCGCCGGGGAGCAGATATAGCCGCTGATCCGCAGCCCGCCGCGTTCCTCCGCCAGCGGTCGCATCACCGCCGCGGCCTCGGCGCCCAGCAGGGCGGCGACGCGCTCGATCCGCGCCTGCGCCGGCGCTTCGAAGATGACGCGTCGGTCGAGTTCCAGCCGAAACGCCACCTGCGGCGCCGACAGCGCCAGCCGGCGCACCACCGCCTCGGCGTGCTCCGCCTCGATGCGCGGGCTCTTGAGGAATTTCCGCCGCGCCGGGGTGGCGAAGAACAGGTCCTGCACGAGGACCCGCGTGCCCGGCGAGCCAGCACCCGGTGCCACGTCCGAGACGTGGCCGCCGGCGACGCTGATGACGTTGGCATGATCGGCACCATGCGGACGCGAGGTGATCTGCAGCCGCGCCGCGGCGCCGATCGACGGCAAGGCCTCGCCGCGGAAGCCCAGCGTGGTGATCCGCACCAGGCTGTCGTCGGTCAGCTTCGACGTCGCGTGGCGCAACACGCACAAACCGAGTTCGTCAGCGGCCATACCGATGCCGTTGTCGGTGACCTCCAGCCGGTCGACGCCGCCGCCATCCAGCGCCACCGTGATCCGCGTCGCACCGGCGTCCAGGGCGTTTTCCACCAGTTCCTTGGTGGCCGCCGCCGGACGCTCGATCACCTCGCCGGCGGCGATCCGATTGACGGTGGTCTCGGCGAGGACGCGGATACGTGACATGCGGCAGGTAAGGATATCCGCGCCCAGGGGTATTGGGGAGACGCAATTGGGGCGGCGCGATTAAAGCCGAGGTCACCGGGTCGCGTCTAGCTCCATCCATCGGCCCACGGGAGCCCCAGCTAGGGCAACGCCGCTCAACCGTGACGCGCCGCGCTGGTGATCGGGGACACACCACCCAGCCGCTGGCTGCAGCAACCCTCTTTCCCCCGCGGCCCGGTACGCGCTATGGGTGGTGGCGGAAGTCGCGAGGGCACTGATGGAAGACGATCAGAAGCAGCGGCCGGACAGTCTGCTGCCCTATGAGAAGTGGATCGAGCAGGCGCTGCGCCACGTCGTCGCGCAGGCGATTGAACACGTCGCGGCGCAGGGTCTGCCGGGCGGCCATCATTTCTATATCACCTTCCGCACCGACCATGCCGGCGTCGACGTGCCGCAACGGGTCCGCGCGCAGTACCCGCGGGAAATGACCATCGTCTTGCAGCATCAGTTCTGGGATCTCGAATTCAATCAGCAAACCCAGGCGATCGAGGTCGGCCTCTCCTTTGGCGGCGTGCCGTCCAGGCTGGTCATACCGCTGGATGCCGTGGTGGAGTTCGCCGACCCGCACATCCGCTACGGCCTGCGCTTTCAGGCCGCGGAAACAAGCCCGGCGCCGCCGGACGCCGAGGCCTCCCCGCCCGCATCGGAGGACGCAGTCCCACCAGCCGAAACAGCTGGCGAACCCGGTCAGGTAGTCAGCCTGGATGCCTTCCGCCGCCGCTCACCCCAAGGTTGAAGGACCGCTTCGTGGACGCCCCACAGCCAGTTAATTTGCCGCCAGCCAATTTTTTGTATTCGCCGATGTTTCCGCTGGCTGAGGCAGCCACGCCCTGGCGCAAGTTGCCGATCGAGGGCGTGCGGACGCTCACCGTCGAGGGCCGGACCGTCCTCCGCATCG
This sequence comes from Rhodopila sp., assembly GCA_036500715.1. GTDB lineage: Bacteria > Pseudomonadota > Alphaproteobacteria > Acetobacterales > Acetobacteraceae > Rhodopila. Next base: position 5,529 of record DASYBP010000137.1, on the reverse strand, counting down.
CGCCAGCGACCCTGAGCGAACTGGCGGTGCGCGCCTTTCACGACGTCTCGCATCTGCTGCGTCCCGCGCATCTGGCCTCGCTGCGGGCGATCCTGGACGACCCAGAGGCATCTGCGAACGACCGGTTCGTCGCGCTCGATCTGCTGAAGAACGCCAATATCGCCGCCGGCGGGGTGTTGCCGATGTGCCAGGACACCGGTACCGCCATCGTGTTCGGCAAAAAAGGCCAGCGCGTCTGGGTCGATGGCGATGAAGAGGAGGCGCTGTCCTGGGGCGTGCACCGCACCTACACCGAGACCAATCTGCGCTACTCGCAGATGGCGCCGCTGTCGATGTTCGAGGAGGTCAACACTGGCAACAATCTGCCGGTGCAGTTCGACATCATGGCGGCCCCTGGCGAGCCGCACGCCGACGAATTTTCGCTGATGTTCGTCGCCAAGGGCGGCGGCAGCGCCAACAAGACCTTCTTGTTCCAGGAAACCCGCGCCATCCTGTCGCCGGCGACGCTGGCAAAATATCTTGCGACAAAGATGCAAACGCTGGGGACCTCGGCCTGCCCGCCGTATCACCTGGCGATCGTCATCGGCGGCACCTCGGCGGAAATGACTTTGAAGACGGTGAAGCTGGCGTCGACGAAATGGCTCGACGGACTGCCGACCAAGGGCAGCCACGCCGGGCATGCCTTCCGCGACCTGGATCTGGAGCGGCAGGTCCTGCAGATCTCGCGCGATCTCGGCATTGGCGCACAGTTCGGCGGGAAATACTTCTGTCATGACGTGCGGGTGGTGCGGCTGCCGCGGCATGGCGCCTCGCTGCCGGTGGGCATCGGCGTGTCGTGCAGCGCTGATCGGCAGATCCTGGCGAAAATCACCCCTGACGGCGTGTTCCTCGAGCAACTGGAAACCGACCCGGCGAAGTACCTGCCGGAAACCACCGACACCCATCTCTGTGACGACGCGGTGGCGCTCGACCTCAACCAGCCGATGGCCGCGATCCGCGCGGCACTGACAAAACATCCGGTGAAAACGCGACTGTCGCTGACCGGCACCATGGTTGTCGCGCGCGACATCGCCCACGCCCGGCTGCAGCAGCGGCTCGACAACGGGCTGCCATTACCGGACTACCTGAAAAACCACCCGGTCTATTACGCCGGCCCGGCGAAGACCCCGGCCGGTATGCCGACCGGCAGCTTCGGCCCGACCACCGCCGGCCGCATGGACAGCTACGTCGCCCACTTCCAGGCGGCCGGCGGGTCGTTGGTGATGCTGGCGAAGGGCAACCGGTCCAAGGCAGTCAAGGATGCCTGCCAGACGCATGGCGGCTTCTACCTCGGCAGCGTCGGCGGCCCCGCGGCGCGCCTGGCACAGGACTGCATCCGCCAGGTCGAGGTGCTGGAGTTCCCGGAGCTCGGCATGGAAGCGGTCTGGCGGATCGCGGTCGAGAATTTTCCGGCGTTCATCGTTATCGACGACAAGGGCAACGATTTCTACGGCAACGATTTCCACGAGGGTCTCGGCTGATGCGCTTTACCATCGACCGCATCGACCACATCGTCATCAACTGCAAGAGCGTCGAGCTCAGCGCCGCCTGGTATCAGCGGGTGCTGGGGATGGAGCGCGAGGATTTTGGCGACAAACATCGCACGGCGCTGAAGTTCGGCGGCCAGAAGATCAATCTGCGTCCGGCTGACGCCGATGTCGGCACCTGGCCCACCGGCGTGTGCGCCGAACCCGGCGCGGTGGATGCCTGCTTCATCACCGCGGTGCCGCCGGACGAAGTCATCGGGCACCTGCACGACACCGGCGTGCAGATCCTGCAAGGCCCGGTCGAACGCGCGGGTGCGCTGGGTCCGATCGTGTCGGTCTACTGCCGCGATCCCGATGGCAACCTGATCGAGATTTCGTCTTACCAGTCCCGCTAGCCGCCCATGGGGGACGCCTCTACGGACGCCGCGGTTCAGCCATCGGCGCACAATCGGCCGGCCGGCGGAGCGCCGGTCATGACGGCGACCGCTCCGTATCCCGCTGACGCGCTGACGGCCAGTGATGCCCTCACCCTGGCCGATTTCGACTATGTGCTGCCGGACAACTGTATTGCCCACGAACCGGCGCGGCCGCGTGATTCCGCCCGCATGCTGCAGGTCCGCGGCGATGGCCTGGCCGATCTGACGATCCGCGATCTGCCGTCGCTGCTGCGGCCCGGCGACGTGTTGGTGGCGAATGACACGCGCGTCTTTCCGGCGCAACTGCAAGCGGTGCGCGGCAAGGCCCGGATCGGCGTCACCCTCGACCGCCCGCTGCCCGACGGGTCGTGGCAGGCGCTGGCGCGCAATGCCCGCCGGGTGCGTGTCGGCGACAGTCTGGCGATCGACGGGTCCGATGGTCTGACCGCGCGGATTACTGACAAAGCCCCGAATGGCAGCATCGGTCTGGCGTTCAGTCTGGACGGCGATGCCCTGATGCAGGCGTTCGAGCGCGCCGGAGCGCTGGCTCTGCCGCCCTATATCCATCGGCCCGACGGCCCCACCATCGCCGACACCGCCGACTACCAGACCCTGTTCGCCCGGCGGCAAGGCGCGGTGGCGGCCCCGACCGCTGGCTTGCATTTTACCCCCGCCCTGCTCGCGGACCTCGAAAGCGCCGGCGTGGGCTGCGTCACAGTCACGCTGCACGTTGGGATCGGCACGTTTCTGCCGGTGCGGGTGGACCGCGTCGCCGAGCATCGGATGCACGCCGAACGCGGCGAGGTCACCGCGGAAGCCGCCGCGGCGATCAATCGCACCCGGCACGGCGGGGGCCACGTGATCGCGGTCGGCACCACCAGCCTCCGTCTGCTGGAGAGCGCGGCGCTGCCGGATGGCACAGTCTTGCCGTTCCGGGGCGACACGTCACTGTTCATCCTGCCCGGTTACCGGTTCAAGGTCGTGGACCGGTTGCTGACGAATTTTCATCTGCCACGTTCGACGTTGTTGATGCTGGTCTCGGCATTCGCCGGCCGCGAGCGGATGTTGCGGGCTTACGCCCACGCGGTGGGGGCAGGGTACCGATTTCACTCCTACGGCGATGCCTGCCTGCTGCGGCGCCAGGACGCAAAGCTGCCGCCTTAACGCGGTCTAGACCCGAGTGCCGGCATAGGGCGGCGTGGCCCAATGCGGCGCCTGCTGGCGCACCCAGTCGCCATCCAGTGCGACGTCCGGTTCCACCGCCCGCACCGCCGGCGCGATCAACTGGGCCACCACTTCTGGCCAGGCGTGGCCCAGCCTGGCGAGCGACACCTGCGAGGTCGCCACGCAGCGGTCACTAAGCGCCGGCCCGCGATGCGGCCAGTGCGCGTCCGGGTCGAATAACTCGCGGCCGGCCAGTCCCCACCACTCGCAGCGGAATGCCACCCGCCGCACGCCGGCGAACAGCCTGGCAAAGGCGCGCGCATGGCAGACTAGTTCGCCCACCTCCCGGGCCACGGCAAGGGGACTGAGATACCGGCAGGACTCGATTGGCGGCGAGCCGATCTGCCCCCGCAACTCCCCCTGGTCCTCGGGATAGGGTCGGATGATCGTCGCACAGCCGCGTGGCGAGACTCGCCAAAAGTCAGCCGTTTCGTCAGGATTGCGCGCCCGCAGCCAGGCGGCCTCGAGGAAATCCACCTCATCGTCGCCGCTCGCGGGATCGAGCACGAAGCGTGCCTGCACGCCGCGCCGGTAGGGCGGATCAAACATGTTCCAACCGGAGCGGAACTGCGTCTGCACATCGAAGACGGTGCGGCGCAGCCGTTCGGGAAGCTGAGCATGCTCCAGGATCTCCGGACGGACCGTTTCAAATCCATAGGACAGCACGTAGTGACAGCGAGCCAACCGCTCGGCCGCCGGGCTGCGCGGCACCAGCGTCTGGAATGCGGCGCGCGCGGCGTTGTGCCAGATGTGCAGGCGCTGCGCTGTGTCCGGCGCCTGCGGCCGGTCCTCCATCGACGCGTCGAGCAGGCTGAGCAGCGTCTCGCGGTCGCGGCGAACACAACGGCGGATCAGCGGCGCCCAGTCCTGCGCCAGTTCGACCTTTGCGCTATGCGGACACGGCACGCCAAGCCACCGTCCCGACCCGAGCGGACCGTGCTTACGGATGTAACAGGCGCCACGCTCGATCAGCTTTTCCCCGCCGACCCCGGGGCCGTCCCGCAGGACGCAGACCGGCGTGATGCCATGGCCGCCGACACGGATCACGGCGTGAACGATCCCGGCCGCTGACATCGTTGTCGCGACCTCACACCCCACCGGCGGGTCGAGATAGGTCTGCACGATCGTTCGCACGCGTTCAATCGTGCAGTTCGTCCGGAACGGGTCGGTGTCGTCCGGCTCCAGCGTATGCTCGTTGAAGCCGAAAACCACGAAGCCGCCGCCGTGGTTGGCCAGCGCGGCGATGTCCCGCGCGAGTTCCGCCCGGTCCTCCGGGTGGTCGAGATTGCGCCAACTCTTGTACTCGATCTCCAGGGCCCGGCAGGGGGCATCGACCAGATCCTGGATGTCGTGCGGTGCGGCGGCGACGAAGACCGCATCCTCCTGACCGGACGCCGGGTCCAGCGGAAACGCGTCGTTGGCCGGTAGCGGAGGCGCAAGTGCTTCGGACATGAGCGGCACGCTCGTAGGGGTTGTTGCGGACGTAGCAAAACCGATGCCCTCAACACATGAAAATATGCTGCTGCTATTGGATTTTTAGACGATTGTGTCGCGCCGGCATCGGTGACGTTGTACTGATGTCACCGCCAACCCCCCAACGAACCGTGGGGTGGCCCGGATAAAGCCACCCCCAAACCGGTCAGGCCGCCTCGGCCAGGCGCCCATTGATGACGAGCCCGTTGGCACCGGCCGCCACCCGCACGACGTCGCCCTCCTTGACCGCACCTTCCAGGATCAGCCCGGCCAGCGGGTTCTGCAACGACCGCTGGATCACCCGCTTCAGCGGTCTGGCGCCATAGGTGCTGTCGTAGCCCTCCGACGCCAGCCATTCCAAAGCGCTTCGGTCGAGGTCCAGTCCGATCTTTCGGTCGGCCAGCAATTTGCGCAGCCCGTCCAACTGGATTTCCACAATCGCCGCCATGTCGGTCCGCTGCAGACGCCGGAACAGCACGATCTCGTCCAGCCGGTTCAGGAACTCAGGGCGGAAATGCTGACGGACAATGCTCATGACCTCCCCTTGCACCATCGCCGTCGGCTCGCCTTCCTTCTGATGCGCCAGCACGTCGCTCCCGAGGTTGGAGGTCAGCACGATGATCGTATTCTTGAAATCAACCGTGCGGCCCTGGCCATCGGTCAGCCGGCCATCATCCAGCACCTGCAGCAGGATGTTGAAAACATCCTCGTGCGCCTTCTCGACCTCGTCGAACAGGATGACCTGGTACGGTCGCCGGCGCACCGCCTCGGTCAGCACCCCGCCCTCGTCGTAACCGACATAGCCGGGCGGCGCGCCAATCAGCCGCGACACGGCGTGCTTCTCCATGAACTCGCTCATGTCGATGCGCACCATCGCCCGGTCGTCATCG
>DASYBP010000136.1:0-1643 GCA_036500715.1 Rhodopila sp. | reverse complement strand
ACCACGCCGAGCGGAAACACATACAGCGCAAGCTTGTTCATCATCGCGGTCTGCGGGTTCGCCGCCGCCTCAGGACTCTGCCGCGCAATCGATGCGCGGCTGTTGAAGTAGGTTGCAATGCCGGCCAAGACCATCACCGGGGCGCCCACCGCGATCACTGCGGGGCGGCTGAAATCGGTGAACGCTTCCAACCCGGTGCGCTGTGTCATGGACGCACCAATCGGGGCACCGAACAGGTTGGCGTCCAGGAAGTGCTGCACTTCGAGCGGGCTGAACATGTAGTTCCCGGTCAGTCGGTTCTGGATCACCGACAGGTGCGGCTGACCGAATCCGCCCTGCGTTCTGTTGAACGATCGCAACACGTGATAGAGCCCCAGGAACACAGGGATCTGGGCCAGCATCGGCAAGCACCCCAGGATCGGATTGAAGCCATGCTCGCGCTGCAGCTTCTGCATCTCGAGTGCCATGCGCTGACGGTCCTTGCCGTATTTCTTTTGCAGCGCCTTGATCTGGGGTTGCAGCTCCTGCATCTGCCGAGTGGTGCGGATCTGACGTACGAACGGCTTGTACAGCAGCGCACGCAAGGTGAACACCAAGAACATCACCGCCAGGGCCCAGGCGAAGAAATTCGACGGCCCCAGCACAGCCGCGAACAACTTGTACCAAACCCACATGATCCACGACACCGGGTAGTAGATGATGTCGAGGCTGAAGAAATCAAACAAAAGATTCACTCTCCCCTCGCGTCGCCAGGGGGTCCCAAGCGTCGCTCGCGTCATCGAAGTTCGCCCGGCATCCATGGCGCTCCGGTATCGGGTCCCATCCTCCCTGATGCCATGGTCCACACTTGGCGAGCCTGACCGCCGCCAACCAGCTCCCCCGAATCAAGCCGTACTCGGTAAGAGCATCAACCGCGTACTGGCTGCAGGTCGGGACGAAGCGACACGTCGGCGGTCGCAGCGGCGACACCATGTGCCGGTACAGCTGGATGAGAAACACCAGTCCCCGCACGGCGCCCCTACCCGCACCGCCGACGACTGCGCGGCCCCGCGCCGACGAATTCACCGGTCCGTTCCCGCCAGTTCGCAACAGCGCCGCAGGGCACTTCGCAGCTGCTGCTCCAGCCTCGCCGATGACACCCGCCGGCTGCTCGGCAGCGCGCGGATCACCACCTGATCGGATTGCTGGAGATCGCTCAACATGGTTCGGGTGACATGCCGCAACCGGCGCGCGACCCGGTGGCGTTCGACTGCGGAGCCTACGCCCTTGCCGATGATCAGCCCGACCCGCGGACTATTACCCTCGTCGTCGTTCCCGCAACGAACGTGCACGATGACATCGGGCTGCACCGCGCGCATCCCGTGCTTCACGGTCGCGTCGAACTGTGTCGACCGCCTCATACGGTTGCGTGCGGGAAGCACCGCCAAAAAACCTGACGTTGCGATCAGGCAGATAGCGCGCGGCGGCCCTTACGGCGCCGGTTGGACACGATCGAACGCCCAGCGCGGGTCCGCATCCGCAAGCGGAAGCCATGCACGCGGGCTCGGCGCCGGTTATTCGGCTGGAAGGTCCGCTTGCCCTTGGCCACGGCGTTCTCCTCGTTGTCTCTCGCATTGCCTTCCGGCCGCTCACGCTTCGCAGCT
>DASYBP010000135.1:0-1610 GCA_036500715.1 Rhodopila sp. | reverse complement strand
GAAGTCGTCGAGACCGAGATGGCCGAGTTCATGACCGCTGTTGGCGGTGAAGATCACGTCGCAGGCGGGCGGAGCCGCGATCAACGAACGCAGCGCTTCGAGCCAGCAGACGAGGCCTCCACCCCGCTCGGCGGTCGACTGCCACCACGAGCTACGTGGCGTCATAACCACCACCGGCGGAGAGGAGCGCCGAAAGCCACGGATCGCGAGGACCACGTTGCGCGCAGACGCCCGAAGATATCGGTTTTCTGCGACTACTCGAGCAGGTGCAGCGGCTGCCGCGCCGGCCAGCACGGTCTCACCCGCCTGGCTCGACACATGGATCGTTGGCGCACCGTAAGGATATCGGAACCGTTCAGCATTCAGCAGCCCCATCCCGGGACGCGCGCCTGCGCATATGATCACTAGAGCGCGATGCGCGGTATCGTGGCGCAACCTCTCGTATTCCCCAGTATAAACCGATTGGGGCGCCAGCTTGGCGACGAGAATGGCCTCGTCGTGGCCGGTAAGGCTAAGGGTGCCGGTCAGCCCATCGCCGCCGGTAGGAGGAGCGTCGAATGCCGGCACCGCTGAGATGCGCTCGCCATCCAGCTCCAGGCAGCAGGCGGCCGGGTCTAGACGAGCCAGTTCGAACGCCTCGATGGTTACTTCGACGCCGAGTGCAGCCGCCTCATGCGCGAGCCAATGAGCGCTCGCCTCGTCGCCGGCCGTCCCGGTACGGTGAGTGCCTTGCGAATCCCACGAGGTCAGCCACGCAACCGCCCGCGCTGTGGCGTCGTCAAAAGGACGGAGCGACTTTCGCATTTATCTGATCCAGGAAGTCAGCGAGCGCCGGCCGGTAGTAATGCGGTTCAGCATTCCGCCTGCCTCAGTCGAGGTGGTAGAGCCGCTTCGCCGTGCCATTGTAGAGGGCGAGTTTCTCGATCTGAGAACATCCGGCGGTGATGCGCTTGAACGCGTTCCACAGCGTCGCGTAGCCGGTGCCCATCTTATCCACAGGAAAATTGCTCTCGAAGGTGCAGCGGTCGGCACCGAACAACTCGATGCAGGGTTCGACATAGGGCCGCCAGGCCACCGCCCAGGTCGCAGAATTCGGCGGCGCCGGAAGCTCACGGAAATCGAGCGCGGCGTCGCGGTTCAGCATGCCGCCGATTTTGACGGAGACGTTCGGGCACGTGGCCAACTCCGCCATGCTGGCCCGCCACGCGGCATGAACCTCGTCTTTCTTACCGGCATAGGCGCCGTAGCCAAGCACGCCCCCGACATGGCACATCACGATCGTCTTGCGGCACTGCCCGCGCCAGCGCCATCACATCGGCGAGCTGCGGATGGTAGCACCAGGCGTCGAGCGCCAGCCCGTGCGCGGAGAGACGCGCCACCCCGGCGCGGACTTCGGGCCGGGCATACATATGGGGCGCCGACTCCGAGCGGCTGTTGCCGATGGTCGGGTCGGCATCGTAGCCGACCGAGTAGCGCACGCCCGAAAGCCGGCCGCCGCTGGCGCGGATCAGTGCTTCGAGAACCGGCTCGACCCGGTCGCCAAGCGCGAGATCGGCGTAGCCGACGATGCCTTGCGCCACCTTGATCGGGCCGTAGCCGCCGCTTGCGCT
>DASYBP010000134.1:0-13176 GCA_036500715.1 Rhodopila sp. | reverse complement strand
CGAGGCGACCAAGGTGATGGGCGAGTTCCTCCGCGATGTCATGCGCAACACCGCCGACACCCGCAACTTCCGGGTGTTTGCCCCGGACGAGAACAACTCCAACCGGCTGAACGCCGTGCTGGAAGCGACCGGCCGCGCCTGGGATGCCGAGATTATCCCTGAGGATGATCATCTGGCGCCGGGCGGCCAGGTGATGGAGATCCTCAGCGAACACACCTGCCAGGGCTGGCTGGAAGGATATCTTCTCACCGGCCGGCACGGGCTGCTGTCATGCTATGAGGCATTCATCCACATCGTCGACTCGATGGTGAACCAGCACGCGAAATGGCTGAAAAGCTCACGCGCGATCGCTTGGCGGCGGCCGATTGCCTCGCTGAACTATCTGCTGACGTCGCATGTCTGGCGGCAGGACCACAACGGGTTCAGCCACCAGGACCCCGGATTCATCGATCACGTGGTCAACAAGAAGGCCGACATCGTCCGGGTCTATCTGCCGCCTGACGCCAACACGCTGCTGTGGGTGACCGACCATTGCCTGCGGAGCTGGGACCGTATCAACGTGATCGTCGCCGGCAAGCAACCGGAGCCGCAGTGGCTGGATATGGAGTCGGCGATCAAGCACTGCACCGAGGGGATTGGCATCTGGCCGTTTGCCTCGAATGACCAGGGCGCACCGCCCGACGTGGTCATGGGGTGCGCCGGCGACGTGCCGACCCTGGAGGTGCTGGCCGCCGTCGATCTGCTGCACGGGTTGCTGCCCGAGTTGAAAATCCGCGTGGTGAATGTCGTCGACCTGATGACCCTGCAGCCGAAGTCGCAGCACCCGCACGGCCTGGCCGAGGCGGATTTCGATGCGCTGTTTACCACGAGCGCGCCGGTGATCTTTGCCTATCATGGCTATCCCAGCCTGATCCATCGGCTGGTCTATCGTCGGGCCAACCACGGCAATTTCCATGTGCGCGGCTTCATGGAGGAAGGCACCACCACGACGCCGTTCGACATGGTGGTACGCAACCGGCTTGATCGCTTCCACCTCGTGGCTGATGTGATCGACCGCGTTCCGGGCCTGAGCGCGCGGGCGGTCTATGCCAAGCAAGCGATGCGCGACAAGCTGATCGATCATGAGCAGTACATCGTCCGGTTCGGCAAGGACATGCCCGAGGTTGCCGACTGGCGCTGGCCCTCCCGGGACTGTGGAGGGACTGATTGAGCCCGCATGGGGGAATGGATGGCGATCTTTTGAGCTGCACGGCTACGGCGGAGATGGTCTAGAAGGCCGCTAGTGTCCCGATTCGGAAGTTCGCTGTGCCTGGATCAGCCGTCTTACGAACTTCCGCATCGATCAGGACACTAGCAAGGCATTGAGCGATGGCTGATGCCAGAAAGGTCCGGGGCATGAGGGTTTTCGCGCGGCAGGTTAGCTTCCCGCAGGTTCGTTTCCCGCAGGTTCGTTTCAGGGCCGCGCTGGGCACACGCCCGCTTGCAATGGCCCTGGGCGTCATGCTGGGTTTCGCCGGGTCATCCGCGGCATACGCGCAGGGCCTGGGGGGACTTGGCGGCGCCGGCGGGGGAGTGCCGCGCAGCCCGACCCCGTCGGCGGAACCGGAAAAGCCACCGCTGCCGGCGCCCGACGCCGTGCCGGGCGCCAAGGCTCGGGTACCAGCCGCGCCGGCCACGCGGGCTATTACGGACATGCAGCCGACCGAGGCGCTGTTCGACGCGATCAACCGCGGGGACCTCGCCACGGCGCGCGACGCGTTGAGCCGCGGCGCTGACATGGACGGCGTCAACGTCCTGGGCCTGACACCAATGGAGCTGTCGGTCGATCTCGGCCGCAACGACATCTCGTTCATGCTGCTGTCGATGCGCGGGGAGGACAGCGGCCGCGGGTCTCGCGCATCGGGCCGTAATGCTGCCGCGGAGGCCTCGCCGGCGAAGACCGCAGCACCGGTCAAGACCGTCGCCGCAAAGTCGCCGGTCCGGAGCCGATCCGTCGCGGTTACCAAGAAGCCAGACGCCACGAAACCGATCGCGACACCGAAGCTGTTCGCCAACGACGGCGGCCAGCCGTTGCCCAGCGCGGGCTTCCTGGGGTTCGACTCGCGGTCAGCGACCAACTGAGCGGTCACAATAAACCTGGCCTCATCGCCCACGGCGTAGTTTCAGCCCGCGCCGCCGCTTGATCAATTAGGTGCTGGGCTGTCGTCGTGACATGAGCAGGGCATTGATCCGGTCTACGAGTTGCGTGCCCGAGACCGGCTTTCGCAGAAAAGAAAATGCCCCGCTGATCGCCCCGCCGACGGCCAGTGCCGCGCCGTCGCCGGCAAAGCCGGTCAGCAGAATGGCGGGAAGGTTGAGCCGTTGCTTCTGAGCCCGGCGTATCACGGTCAGCCCATCTTCGCCCGGCATGGTCAGATTGGTTACGAGAATATCCACGCGTTCGCCCTGCTCGATCCAGGCCATCGCGGCGGCACACCCATCGACGGCATGCACGGCGTACCCGGCGTCCTCCAGCGACAGCGTCAGCACGCCCCGCACGATCGAATCGTCGTCGACCAACAGCACACGCGCCCCGTCGGCCGCGACGTGGCCGCGGTCGTTTCGGTCCGGCTCGCTTACGTCCGGAACAGGCGCCGCGGGCAGCCACAGGATGATGCGTGTGCCTTTTCCCACCGCGCTGTTGATGGACAGGCTGCCACCGCTTTGCCCGACAAAGTCCTTGGCCATCGCCAGACCGAGGCCGGTGCCCTTACCGGGCTCCTTGGTGGTGAAGAACGGTTCGGTCGCCCGGTTGAGAACGGCGCGATCCATCCCGTGGCCGGTGTCGCTGACCTCGATCCGGATGTAACTGCCAGGCGGCAGCCCGGCCGGGTGCGGCAGCCCAGCCGACACCATCTCCAGGCCGCCGGAAAACGTCAGCGTCCCGCCTTGCGGCATCGCGTCACGGGCGTTGGTGGCCAGATTGATCAGCACCGTCTCCAACTGTCCCCGATCGGCAACCAGGGGCGGCAATCCGCTCGACACATCGACAGCGCACGCGATCGAGCCGCCCAGCGTGTGGGTGCCCACCTCCGCCATGTCGGTCAGCAGCGCGGCGACATCAACATTTTCCGCCCGCAGATCACCCCGGCGCGAGAACGCCAGCAGGCGGTTGGTGATGGCGGCGCCACGTCTGGCCGCGTCGATCACCATGCGGGCATTGCGCACGACCCGCGCGGCGTCTTCCGGCCGGCGTTCGATCAGCGCGGCGCCGCCGGAAACCGCCTGCAGCACATTGTTGAAATCGTGAGCGATACCGCCGGCGATCTGACCCAGCGCGTGCATCCTCTCGGCGTGAGCGGCGCGTTGCTGGGCGGCCTCGCGGGCGGCGATCTCCTCACGCACCCGCTGTTCCAGCCTGGCATTGACCTGGTGCTGGATGTCGAGCAGGCGTTTTTCCGCGTCCACGTCCACGAAGATGCCCAGGGCCTCCTGAACCTGGCCACCCTCCCATCGCAGCGGGGCGCTGCCGACGCGGTACCAGGTTTCGCTGCCATCGCTGTCGCGGAACAGGAAGTCCGCGCCAGGGAGCGTGGTTTCACCCAGTCGGAGGGCACGCCGGATCGGAAAATCTTCGAGCTTGACCCGATTCCCGTCCCGATCGTGCGCGACCCATTCGCCGCGCGGCGCCTTGGCCATGGACTGAATGACCGGCCCGATCAGCCTTAGCATCACCGCGTTGCCCAGAACCACCCGTCCCTTGGCGTCGACGATGCCGACACCGATCGGCAGTGCCTCGATGATCTCCGACAAGTGGCTTCGTTCGGTTTCCAATACCCAGATCAACCGGTCGCGCGCCCGTTCGGCCTCGTAGCGCGCCGTGACGTCCATGTTGATCCCAACCATGCGCACCGCCTGTCCCCGGTCGTCGCGGACGGTCTGACCCCGGCCCATCAGGCGGCGGATCGATCCATCCGCCAGGACGACGCTGTATTCGGTGGCGAACGCATGTTCCGGCGAATTCAGCGCGGTGACGAGTTCCCGCACGACGCGGCTTCGGTCGGCGGGATGCAGCGACTTTCGCCAGAGCGCGGGGGTCGGTCCGTCGGGCGCTGGGTCAAGGCCGTGCAAGTACCATTGGTGCTCGCTCCAGCTCAAGGTCTGATCGGCGACATTCCAGTCCCAGATGCCGAGGCTTGCACCTTGCCGGGCCAGCTCAAGCCGGTCCTGGTTGACCTGCAGACCCTGCTCGGCGCGGCGCAGATCCGTGATGTCGATGTGGTTGAGCAGCACCAGGGTCCGGCCCTGGACCTGAACCGGCGCCAGTGCCACGAACAGGTCGCGCTGCCCCTGCCGCCCAGGCTGGCGCCCTTGCACACGGGTTTCGTATCGCATGGTGGCGCCATCGGCAACCGACCGACAAATTTCCCGAACGCGGGACGGTTTCGTTTGCAATGCGAAGTCGCAAAGTTGATGACCGCGGAACTCCTGGATCGTGCAGCCGATCGTCGCGGCCGCGACTTCGTTGCAGTCGATGATCTGCGTCGTCTCGGGGTCGAGCAAAATCGTCCCGCTTGCCGACTTCTCGAACAACGCGCGGAAGCGGGCTTCGCTTTCTGCCAGTGCCTGAGCGGCGCCGCGGCGCTCAGCCGCCGCGGCCAGCAGTGCCCTGGCGACCATGTCGGCTTCGGCCAGGCCGGTTTCGTCCGCGCCCACCGGATCGATCCGGTCGTCTTGAGCCAGCCGCCGTAGCTGCTCGATCGGCCGTGTTATGCTCCTGGCCGCCAGCATCGCCAGCGCCAGGGCCGCGGACAATAAGACAGCGTCCGTGATGGCGATACGAATAATCGCCGCCCGAGCGGGTGTGAGGATTGTTTCTACCGGGGCACCGACGACCACAGCCCAGCCAATCGGCGCGACATGGGTGTAGGCGGCGATGGCCGGGATGCCTTCCAGGGTCGGTACCCTGGCGATGCCATCGGCACGGGTTTTTACAGCAGACCACAACTCAGAAACGACGGGCGATCCGACGAAGCGGGCGGCGTCGGGAATCCGTACTACGACTTTGCCCGTCGCGTCCGTCACCGTCAGCACGGTCCCGGCAGGCACATATTGCCGCGCGATCAGGTCAGCCAAAATGGTCGGCGGGAGCCGGACAAAGAGATCATAGACGACGCGGCCATCGTCAATCACCGGAACATCGAGACTGAAGCCCGGCGCGCCGCTGGGACCGGCGGCTTGCAGATCGGTAACGGACGGCTGCCCGGTTGCGAACACCTGCGAACCGATCCCGCCGGCTTCGCGCCGTGGCAGTTCCTCAAGCGACTTTCCCGACCAGCCGTAAAGGCGCTGAACCTGGTGGTCGGGCGTCGCGAGCCCGAGCAGCGTGCCGTCCGGCTGGCGCGTGAGAAATGCTGCTGCCTGCTGATCGAACCGGCTGAGATCGCCTGCTTTCAGGTCCTGCGACATCGCCAGCGTTTCCAGCGCCGAGGTGCGGAGTTGCAGGTCGCGCTGCACCGCCAGGGCCACGCCGCGGGCAGTGCTCAGCAGTCCGTCGTCGATCGACTGAAGTGCGGCGGAATAGTCCAGATAGACGTGGAGGACCCCCATGCAGAGCAGCGGCACGACGCTCGCGAGCACCAGCAGAACCAGTCTGGTCCGCAGCGCGTGCGCGCGCCGCCGGAACGGGTGCCACGCACGGCGTGGGGATCCCACAGAGGTCGGTGCCTCACCGTCTCCGTCGCGGGCCTGCGTCGACGCATCTAGGCGGGGCGTCACCCGGCTATTCAACGCGATGGGCGGTTCGACTGGGGAGGAATCGCGGGCACGTCAGTCGCATTCATCTGGGAAGTCTCCTTGCGTATTACGAACTATTGCCAAACGGCACCGCACATCAAACTACCATGTCGGCCGTGCCAGAGCCTAAGGCTGCGCCAAAATACAGATGCCAGGCTCGATGAATAAGCCAGAAGATTATGTTACCGGCTGGTGAAATTTGCCGACATCTTGTCACGCACTCCGTCAGCCGGCCCACGCTCGCGAGTGCAGGTCCATCCCGCGGCCGATCGGAATTCCGCGCCGCGTCTGAGGTATTACCCACGGCACTTCAAGCAATGGTTTCCTCGGCCGGGCTTAAGGGTCTAGGCTTTCGCCTCGTACTAGCAGGAGTTTCCCCATGGCACCGCCTCCACCCTTCGGCGCCAATTCCGCCGCCGCGCGCGACATCGCCAATGTGCTGCATCCTTACACCGATCTGGAGGCCCACCAGCAGGTCGGACCAGTGGTGATCACGCGCGGCAAGGGCGTCTGGGTGTGGGATGAAACCGGCAAGGCATACATTGAATCCGTCGCGGGCCTATGGTGCGCGGCCCTGGGTTTCGACAACGAACGCCTGGTGCAGGCAGCGACCGACCAGATGCGCAAGCTGCCGTTCTACCATGCCTTCACCGCCAAGTCGCACGAGCCGATGATCGACCTGGCGGAGATGCTGGTGGCGCGGGCGCCGGTGCCCATGAGCAAGGTGTTCTTCGCGAACTCCGGCTCGGAGGCCAATGATTCCGCCATCAAGATGGTCTGGTACATGAACAACGCCCTGGGGCGCCCGCTGAAGAAGAAGCTGATCGGGCGCGTGAAGGGCTACCACGGCATTACCATCGGTTCGGCTTCGTTGACCGGCCTTGCCGCAAATCACCGCAGCTTCGACGTGCCGCTGCCCGGCTTCCTGCACACGATCACGCCGCATTTCTACCACGGGGCGCTGCCCGGCGAGTCAGAAGACGAATTCGCCACGCGCTGCGCCAGCGAACTGGAGGAGCTGATCCTGGACGAGGGGCCGGAGACCATAGCCGCGATGTGGGCGGAGCCGGTGATGGGGGCCGGCGGCGTCATCCCGCCGCCGCGCGGCTACTTCCCGAAAATCCAGGCAGTGCTGCGCAAATACGACGTGCTGCTGGTGGCGGATGAGGTGATCTGCGGCTTCTGGCGCACCGGCGCATACTGGGGCAGCCAGACGCTGGACATCACGCCGGACATTCTGGTTTGCGCCAAGGCGCTGTCATCGTCGTTCCTGCCGATCAGCGCGGTGATGGTCAACGAGGTGGTATTTCAGGCGCTGGCGCAGGAAAGTCACTCGATCGGCACCTTCGGCCATGGCTTCACCTATTCCGGCCATCCGGTTCCCGCCGCCGTCGCGATCGAAACCCTGAAACTGTACGACGAGCTTGACATCGGCACCCATGTCAACGCGGTGGGTCCGCACATGCAGACGGAACTGCGTAACCGCTTCGCCGAACATCCGCTGGTGGGCGAGGTCCGCGGCTGCGGCCTGATCGCAGCGGTCGAACTGGTGGCCGACAAGGCCAACCGCAAGAACTTCGACCCGAAGGCCAGGGTCGGCGCGCGCATGACCCGGCTGTGCGAGGAGAATGGCGTGATCAGCCGGGCGGTGATGAACGATTCGCTGTGTTTCAGCCCGCCGTTGGTGATTTCGAAGGACGACATCAACGACATGCTCGACCGCGTCGGCAGGGCGCTGGACGAACTGACGGTGCAACTCCGGCGGGAGAAGATCGCCGCGGTGAGTTGATCTAGTCTAGCCCGAACTTTACCGCCGTTTCGACGCAACCCATTGATACGACTCTGAACCCAGATCGCGCGCTGTCTACGCCGCTGCCAGTTCGACCCCCAACAAGCGGAACGCCCGGCGCTGCACGGGCGTCGGGGTGGTCTGAACGGTCAGCATCTTCTGGCCGCCAAAGCAGACGGCGTTGCGGGTCAGCGTCGCCAGATCGTCCAGCAGGGATCGCGCTTTCCGAGCGGCAGGCCCCGCGTGCGCAGGATGTCGTAGGCGGTGACGGCGTGGAGGGGCCGGTCTACGCCGCTCCGGTGCAGAGCTGGCTCATCTATTCGCTGGCGACATAAACCAATCCTCGCCTCTCGAAGCGATCTTGGCTATCCGGAAAATTTGCGACAGAACCGTGCAATCTCCGGCGCCCTCCCTCTGCTCGCGCAGAGGGAGAAGCTGTTGCCAGGCTGGGCGGTTACTTTGGCAACTCGACCGCGTAGGCATGGAAGGGCCCAGGCTGGGTGCGCTTTTCTGGCGGATCGAAGAGGGTTGCCAACTGGCCTTCCAGCACCCAGGCCGTGTTGCCGATTTGCCAAACCGAGACCGGCTGCTTGAAGCCGCTCTTCACCGTCTTGACCTCGGCGGCGTCACCGGTGACCTCGATCACGTCGAAGCGTCCGGCATCAGCCCCCTCCACCACCAGCAATCCGTTCTTGCCATAAGCGCGCATCCCGTCGGGATGCTCGAAGCCCGGGGTGGTCTTTAGCTGGGTGATGCGGCCGGCCTTTCCCCCTGGTCCCATTTCCACGCGGAACAGCAACCCGGTGGCGAAGGTATTGATGTAGAGATTGCCGTCCTGCCCGATGGTGATGCCATCAAGGCCTGGCCCCTCGCCGCCGCTGAACTTCGGATCGCTCGCCCATACTTCCAGAGAGGTTTCGCCGGGTGCCAGTTTCAGGATGTGCGGCTGAAACGATTCCGCCACGTAAACCGCGCCATCGGCACCGACCACCATGTCGTTGCACAGCGTCTTTTCGCCCGGCAACGGCCAACTGCCTTTCGCGGCACCGGTCCTGAGGTCGAACGCTTTCAACGCCACCGGCTTCTCGCCGGCCGGCGGCTTCACGCCGAACCCGGACAGGTTGCTGGAGCACACCCACAGCGTGTTGGCTTTCTCGTCGGCGAACACGCCCAGGGTATTCATCGAATCATTCGCACCGGGCTTGATCCACTGCTCCGCGGTTGCCGCTCCGGGCCGCACGCGGAAAATCCCTCCCTCGTACAGACTGCCAGCATAGATCGTGCCGTCCGAGGTCGCGGTCAGGCTCTCGGGGTAGGCGTGTTTTCCGGGGAAGGTGATCTCCGTCCGGTCGGCCGCCTTGGCGGCGGGTAGCAAGGCAAGGCTTCCCGACAGGACGGCAATGCCAAGATGGGTCGTTCTCATTCGCTTCTCTCCTCCCTATGGCCGGTTCATTCCGGCCGGACAAATCCGCCCGCCTGGTGAGAAGGGTCCATGCCGGGCGACGGACGCATTGGGGTGCGCGGACGGCCGACCTGCAGGCGCCGCCGTCACGCCAGGGTCAGATCCGCAACCATCTGTTTTCCCTTGGTCTCCGGGCCTAGCAGCAGGGCCAGAATGAAACTCAGCAGGCCAACCCATGTGCCCACCAGCATCGGAATGGCAAAGCCCAGGTTCCAGGTAATGGCGGCGTATGCGATGATCGGGCCCATCAGCCCACCGAAGATAGCGCCCTGATGGTAACAGAAACCACTCGCCGTCGCACGCACCTCGGTCGGGAAGCGTTCCGTCATATAGCTTGCGTTCTGGCCATAGATGCCGCCGGCGCCGAAGCATCCTTGCAGGGCGAAGAACACGACGATCATCGTGTAGTTATCGGTCAGCAGATAAAGCGGGGTGACCGGGATCGCGAACAGTGCCGGAAGAATCATGGCCCAGCGGCGCCCGACGCGGTCTGCCAACCAGCCCCAGCAGCAGCATGAGACGAAGAACAAAAGGTTCTGCAGCATGATCGGCAGGGCGACCAGGCCAGGGCTGAGGTGCAGATCGCTCTGCAGGTGGGTCGCGAACAATGTCCCGATCGAGTAGCCGACCACAAAGCTGCTAGCCATCCACCAGCACGCGGTGAGGGTGTTGGCGAGCAAGTCGCGTCTGAAGATCGACATCAACGGGATACGGACCTCGCAGCTCTGCGCCCGCTGCAGCCGCCGATTCTCGACCCAGACCGGCGGCTCGTTGACGTATTTGCGTACATAGAGGATCGCCAGCGCCGGCAAGACGCCAATCCACAGCAGGCCGCGCCAGCCAACCCAATCGTACAGCAGGCCGTAGGCGGCGGCCGATAGCAGGCCACCCAGCCCCCAAGATCCCTGCATCACGCCCGCCATGAAGCCACGCGAGCGGATCGGCCAGCTTTCCATCGCCAGAGACGCCCCGACCGGCCACTCCGCCCCCATGCCGATGCCCAGCAGCGCTCGGAAGAAGAACAGGAAGGTGAAGCTGGGAGAAAAACCGGCAATGAAGTTGCAGGCAGAAAACCAGGCGATTGAGATCATCAGCGGTGTTTTGCGGCCGATACGATCGGCGAGCCAGCCTGACCCGGTCGCGCCGACCAGGCGCAACCACAGTGTCAGCGTGAAGACTGCCGTCACCGCGGTCAGCGGGACGCCGAATTCCTTCGCGATGGGCAGCATGATGAAAACAAAGATGGTGAAATCAAACGCATCGAGCGTCCAGCCCATCCATGCGGCGATCCAGGCATGCCACTGGTCCCTGGTTGGTTCCCGCCACCAGGCAACCCGGCCGCCACGGATCGATGTCGCCATCGCTATTCCTCCCTGGTCAGTTCGGTCCTTCGGCGGGACTTTGTCCACACATACATCGCCGCCGCGGACGACCGGTTCACGATTTGGGGAGGGCAGCGCGGCGCGATTTCGCAAGCCAGCGGCGGGTAGGAGCGGCTTGTCTCGCCCGGCTCTGGTTCAATACGGCAGATGGAATTAGCGGATCTGGACGCCCGTAACGGCGCCCGTCACGACCTGGACCGCGTTTGAAGTTTATCGTGAGACCGAAGCTACAAGGTGCAACCGAGAACGGACCAATCCGCCACCAGATTCAGTAGTGTATCCTTCAGGATTTTCTAGTGTCCCGGTTCGGAAGTTCGCCGTATTTGGATCAACCGCCTTACGAACTTCCGAACCGATCAGGACACTAGCAAAACATTGTTTCTAGTGTGGTTTCTGGTTCCGAAGTCCGTTTCGATGCGCGGTCCACAGTATGGCGGACTTCGGAACCACCACACTACCCTACTTCCTCAACCGATCGCCGCCCGCGTGCAGGGGCTTCGGCTTCGCGTGAAGCCGCGACCAGGGCGTCGACCGCCTGTTCGAGATCCCTGCAACCCCGCTCCCACTCCCACGTGTCGCACTGGATCTTCGCCAGACGCGGATGACCGCCCCGCTCAAAAATAATGAACGCCGCCGCTTCCCATCTGTCGTCGGCGGCCAAGACGATCAGCGAAACCTCGCCGTCGCAGTCGGTTTCCTGTTCCACGTCCCAGCCGGCGCCGAGTTGCTGCGAGAGCAGCCTGACCGCATCGTTGAGGGCCGCAGGCCCAAACCGCTTAGTGGCCGGAACGGGTTTTTGCAAAGGTTCGTCAAACGCTTCGGTCATTGTGAGTCACCCCGATGTGTCAGCAGCCGAGCGAAGGCGTAGATGGAACAAAAAGATTAACAAATGGTTAACCACAAATCCATCCTGTCAAATTCAGTGCTTTATCGGGACTGCGGTAATTGCCGGGATAAACGTTGCCGTCAACGTTAGTTCGGTGCCGAATATACCCGGGGGATCCGCTATTCTCAAGCAATGATTTCGTCATGAGATCGGAATTGTCTCATCCCCGCGGATGGGCCGCGTTTTCGCGGTCAGGAAACGGGGCGAATTTGTCTTGGTTGGCGGCCCCTCATTGTCATCGCACGACTTCGGAGGTGTGCCGATCAGATGGCGATGGAAGCGAGGGCGATCCGTTGCACTTTGACAGAATTCTCGCCTGTATGACCTAATAATTCGGTACGGAAACGATCTCGTGCCGCCGTCGGGTCGCCCGGCTGCCGGCCGGGCTGTCCGAAACCCGACGCATTTAGGCGAACCGCTGCTCCGCCAGCAGTCGGAATACCCGATCGCGGGCCAACGGCAGATCACGGCAACGCACCGCGGTTGCGTCGGCCACAGCATTCGCCAGGGCAGGCGCCACCGGATTGAATGGACTCTCGCTCATGGATTTCGCGCCAAACGGACCGACACGGTCGACGGTGTCGGCAAACAGAACCTCGGTGCGAGGCAGGTCCGCCCAGGCGGGAATGTGATAGCCGCGGAAAGCCGGGTTTTCGACGCGGCCGTCAGCATCGATACGTAAATCCTCATACAGCGCCGCGCCAATTGCCTGACCAACACCGCCCTCGACCTGGCCGCGGCACTGCATCGGGTTGATCACCCGCCCGGCATCCGCCGCCTGAACACAGCGCAGGATGCGAATCTCCCCGGTACCGGGCTGCACTGCGACGCGGAAGCCCTGCACGTTGAACGCAACCGACCGGGGCGAGCCATCGCTGTTGCCCTTCCCGCTCAGCCCCGACGCCCCGGGCAATGAAGCGATTGCAACGCTCGATCCGTCCGAAATCACAGTGTCCCCGGCCAGCCGACACGCTCCGCGATCGACGCCCAGTCGCACCGCCGCCAGATCCAGAACTTGGTCGCGCAGCTGTTCCGCCGCACGCTCGGTTGCCTGGCCCGCCACGACGCTGCCCGTGCTGCCGAAGGCGCCGGTGTCATGGCCAATGAGCGCCGTGTCGGACTGGCGGATACGAATCGCCTCCGGGTTGGTGTTCAGCACCTCCGCGGCGATCTGCGTATGCACAGTTGTCGTGCCGTTGCCAAACTCCGCGGTGCCGACAACAAGTTCGTAGCCACCGTCCGGGATGGGCGCTATTTGGGCCTCGGCGAAGTGACCACGCGGCGGGATGGTGTGGATCATCGCGAGCGCCATGCCTTCGCCCACCAGCCAGGTGTCGTCCGGCGGCGCGGCATCGGTGCCATGGCGCAACGCTGCTTGCACCAGATCCAGGCACTGGGGCAGGCCATAGCTGCCCATCTCCACATCGCCGTGCATTTCGGTGTCAGGGCTAATGATATTGCGGCGCCGCAGTTCGAAGGGATCGAGGTTGAGCTTGCGTGCCAGTTCGTCCATCGCGGATTCGACGGCGAATACCGTCTGGCTCAGCCCGTAGCCGCGGAAGGCACCAGCCGGCACGGTGTTGGTATAAACAGCGTAACCATCGACCTGCTTGTTGGGACAACGATACACCTCGTGGCACTCGCCGCAGCCGTGATACAGCACGCCGCCGCTGTGGTTGCCGTACGCTCCGGCGTTGGAGACCACCCGAAGGTGCATCGCCGTCAGCGTGCCGTCTTCTGTGGCCCCCAGCGTCACGGTCACCCGCATGGGATGGCGTGACGGGGCGCTGATGAACTGTTCCTGGCGGGTGTATTCCAGCCGCACGGGCCGGCCGGTGCGCAAGACCGCCAGGGCCACGATGTCTTCAGTCAGCATCTCCTG
>DASYBP010000133.1:0-6337 GCA_036500715.1 Rhodopila sp. | reverse complement strand
GTTCGTCCAGCAGCATCATTTCGGGCTCGAGAGCCAGCGTGGTGGCGATCTCCAAAGCCCGCTTCAGGCCGTACGACAGGTCCGCAACTATGGTCCTGGTGAACGAGGACAGGCCGACGTCGAACAGCAATTGATGTGCGCGATCGTCGTAGACCTTGAGCACGCTTTCCGAACGCCAGAAGTCGAAGCTTGCGCCGCGGGCCCGCTGCAGCGCCAGACGGACATTTTCCAGTGCTGTCAGATGCGGAAACACCGCCGAAATCTGGAAACTGCGTACTAGGCCGAGCCGGGCGACCGAAGCGGGCTTCATACCGGTGATGTCATGGCCTTTGAATCTGATCTTGCCGCGCGTGGGTGCCAGGAAGGCGGTCAGCAGATTGAAACAGGTCGTCTTGCCAGCCCCGTTGGGGCCAATCAGGGCATGAATGGTGCCGGTTTCGACGCACAGATCGACGCCGTCCACCGCGACGAAACCGCTGAACTCGCGCGTCAGGCCCTCGGTCTCCAGGATGGTGTCGGTCACCCCTGGGCGTCTCCTCGTTTGGGTTTGGTTCCAGTGGGAGGGGCGTTTTGCATATACGCAGCCTTGGTGCAAGGCCGGTTTCAGCAAGACATATCCGAGCGCTATGGTCGGATTCTGGAATTCTACGGACGCGGTGCTTTGGCCTCAACCCAGAGTGGTATCAAGCGCCGATGCACCCGTATAATCTGACCATTCGCCTTTCGGGCCGGACAGTTTGGCGGCCACCTGAGATCAGAGTGGCGAACCAGTGCAGATGTCAGTGGTCGGAACCCGGCGAGATGTCGCGGACCGCGATGTCAACTCAGGCCGCGCATGACGAAAGCGACATACAACGCCGCGGTCCAGATGAACATAGACAGGATAACGCCATTCAGCACGCCACGCATCAGCGCACGCGACTCATCGACAACGGCGCCGCGAGCGCGTTCCTCATGGATGGACTGGACCGTCAAAGAGGTGTGTCGCATCGGGACGCTCCTGTTTTGTTGAAGTTCAGATAACGGTCCAGTGAACGCGCGCCAAATTAAATCACGGGATCGCGAGCAAGCCGGGTGCCTGGCGTGAAGGAATCGTGATGTTTGGAAATAAGATGGCGTATTTAATGCGATTGACGAAAATATGTGATACCGCATTAAATGCCAACGAGCGACTCGCGGTTTCAATGCGTTACACGGATGCCCAGAACCTCTATAGTCTCTACCGTTCGTCGAGTCGTTGGTGGCTTCGCGATTCACGGCCGCGTGAGCCCAGAAAAAGCACATATCCGTGAACACTGACGGCCAGCATTTGCCGTCGCTAAGGAGGCTTGAGTGCAGTTGCGCCGCACGTTCGCCAAAATGCCGGCCGGCTTGTCCTTCGACATTCCCGATTTGTTGATGTTGCAAGGCTGGACCGATTTTCACGATCTGTGTCTGACGATCGAACTCGATGTTTGCGCCGGGGGTGAGGAGTACGAGGAGCTGCTTGGACTTTATGACAAGGACAGAACGTTCCGCCGCTGGATGATCTGGCGGACAAGCGATGGCATAACGGTCCAGCCGGCGACCGGGCGCACGATGCTGTTCGACTTTATGGAGGACGCGCTGGAGGTTCTGATCCCAGCCGGGGATTAGGGTGTGGCGATTATCGTGGCGCCGGATCGGATGGCCCGAGGAACCGCTGGTTTGGCGGGGTCAATGTTCTGCAGATGGATCGTCTGCCTGGCTGCTGCGCTGCGCTGCCGGGCCGGCATGGGTCTCGAGATTGAGCGCCGCATTGATCAGTGCCAGGTGCGAGAAGGCTTGCGGGAAATTGCCGAGCTGCCGGTGGCCGACCGGATCGTATTCCTCAGCCAGCAGCCCGACATCGTTTGCCAGCGTCAGCAGCTGATCGAACAGGGCGCGCGCCTCCTGCTCCCGGCCCTGCAGGGCGAGATTGTCGACATACCAAAAGCTGCACGCCAGGAAGACCCCCTCGCTGCCTGAAAGCCCGTCTTGGGTTTCATCGGTGCGGTAGCGACGGATCAGGCCGTCGATCATCAGATCGCGGCCGATCGCCTCGACGGTGGCGACGATCCGGGGGTCCTCGGGTGGCAAGAAGCCAACCAGTGGCATCAACAGCAAACTGGCGTCCAAAGTATCGCCACCGAAATACTGCACGAAGCTCCCACGCGTTTCGCTGTAGCCTTCGCGGCATACCGTCTCGTGGATGTGCGTGCGCAATGCTTTCCAGCGTTCCAGCGGCGCGGGCAGGTTGAAGGCCTCGGCGCCGCGGATGGCTCGGTCAAATGCGACCCAAACCATGACTTTGGAGAAGGTGAAGTTCTGAGCACCGCCGCGCACCTCCCAGATGCTTTCGTCGGGCTGTTCCCAGATTTCCTCCAGATGCCCGATCAGAGCGCGCTGCAGGGGCCAGCTTGTGATCGGGCGGGCAAGACCGAGGGCAGCCGCCTGGTACAGCGCGTCGACGAGTTCACCGAACACATCGAGTTGCAGCTGGCTGCTAGCGGCATTGCCGATGCGCACCGGGCTGGCGCCTTGGTAGCCGCTGAGCCAGGGTACCTCGGATTCGTTCACCCATCGCTCGCCGGCCAGGCCGTAGAGCGTCTGTAGCTGGCCAGGGGTGCCGGCGACGCTGCGGCGGAGCCAGGCGACCCAGGCTCGTGCCTCCTCCTGATAGCCGGCGTGCACCAGCGCCAACAGCGTGAAGGTGGCGTCGCGCAGCCAGCAGTAGCGGTAGTCCCAATTGCGCGCGCCGGCGGGTTGTTCCGGAAGCGAGGTTGTGGGCGCAGCGACGATGCCGCCGGTCGGTTGGTAGCTCAGTGCTTTCAGTGTGAGCAGGGAACGCTGGACCTCGGCGCGGTAGGCGCCGCGATATTTGCAGCGGCTCGACCAGCCGGTCCATGACGCCTCGGTTTCGTCCAGGGCCCAGTCCGCGTCCGGCGGGTTCGGTACCGCAAGGTGGGAAGCGGCGTGGGTCAGCACGAAGCGGGTTCGCTGGTTCGGTTCGGCGGTGAAGGACGCCACGGTGGTCATGTCCTTGCCGTGCAGCTTTACATCGCTCTTGAGCGCGACCTGATCGGGGCCGGCGACCGCCAGGATGCCAGTGCCATGGTTCAGGCGTGTCACCCAGGGAATCGCCGATCCGTATTCGAAGCGCAAGGATAGGTCGAACCGCATGTCGACCGAACCGGAACGGCCCTCGACAATCCGAACCACGGAAGCCTTCTCGACCGCCATGAAATCGATCAGCGCGACCGACCCGGACGGGGTTCCGAACAAGGTTTCCAGGATCATCGTCCCCGGCCGGTAGCGCCGGCTGACCCAGATTGGCGTCTCGGCCGGCGTGATGTGCCAGCGTCCGTTGTTCGGAGAACCAATCAGGGCGGCAAAGCAGGCGGGGCTGTCGAAGCGCGGCCAGCACAACCAGTCGATCGAGCCAGCTTTGCTGACCAGCGCCGCGGTGTGGCAATCGCCGATCAGCGCATAATCTTCGATCGCGGCGGCCTGAGCTGGATCGGCGGGGCCGGCTCGTTCCGCAACAGAACCGTCAGGCCCGGTCGCGTGGCGGTTCGAATGATGCGGCCGGTGTCGCCCATCGGCCATCAGTTCGCCCGGCCCCAAACGCGCTGGCCGTCGTTGCCCGAACAATAGCAACCGCCGCCGCTCGCGACCGGATGCTCCATCGGGCAAACATAGGCGCCGGCGTAGCAGGACTGACCTGCACCGGCAGGTGCCGCCGCCTGCGCGGGGGCGTAAGTCTGAGGCGGCGCATAAACCGGTGGCGGGTAATAAGCCGGTGGCGGATAGTAATAGGGCGGCGGATAAAAGCCCGGACCGTAGAACGGAATACCGATGCCAACGAACACCCGGGCCTGCGCGGGACTTGGCGCCAAGCCCACAAATGCCGCGCACAGCCCAATCGCGACTGTGAGCCGGCGCAAGGATTGCGAGGATGAGGAGATCATAGGTGCACCCTGCCGGTGATCTGTAAGCCTATTATGACTGATTCAGACTGAGCGGGATATGGCAATTCCGCGTCAGGTCAGGAGGCAGCCGGATTGATCGCCTCGGCCGACCCAGCGCGGCCGAACAGCCGGCCGATGCGCAGGGCCAGCCTTGCGAGCGTCGGCGTGGTGGTCGGACGCAGCAGGCGCCGATCATAGCCGGCGAAGCGGCGATCGTTCTCGGTCAGGCAGATCGCCATCAGGTCGAGCGGGCCAAGGTCGATGTCACTGACCGCCTGACTGCCGTTGAGGGTAAAATTGTTGTCCGTCTTGGTTCCGCTGTCCATGCTTCTGGCCAGGCCTACCCGCTCCCACACCAGGAATATCCAGGCGCGGGCGACGCGTAGTTCGAAGCACAGCCGGCGCCAGGGGCCGAGGCGCTTGCGGTGCCAGGCCAGCCAGTTGGCGAACAGCAGGATGTGGCGGGCTTCCTCCTGAATCACCGGCTCGAAGGTCTCAACGAGGGCAGACGGAAAAAAACCGGAGCGGCGGGCCAGTTCAAAAAGTCCAAACGCGAAGAAGCTGTCGATGCATTCCGAATAGCCGGTGACGAGGTAGCCCCACTCCGGATCGGCTGGCAGCCGGTCGGGCGGTTCGGGAGCAAGCGCGATCCCGTAGCTGGTGACCAGGTTGGCCAGCACTTCACGGTGGCGGCGTTCTTCCCAACCATTTTGGGCGATCGCCTCTCGCCAGGACGGGTCGCCGGCGATTTTGCTGTATGCCGCCATCCGGGCGCTGGCCTTGTTTTCGGTGGCCACGGCAATGTCCCAGATCGGCAGGCTGGTCAGGCGGTGCAGCGCGTCGGTCTCGAGCTGCGGCCATGCAATGACCGACGGTTTGTATGGGTTGAAGGTGTCCCGGAACATCCGGCAGACGGCGTCACGATGACCGTCCGAGCCGATTGGTAATGGGCCGGTGAGCGGAAACTGCCACTCGCGGGATCGCCGGTCAGCAGCTTCAATCTCGGTCGGGGTCGGCATTGCCCTGTGATGGTGATCCGGCTGCCGCAATCAAGTCTGGGCTCCCACGTCGAGCGGTCTCGACACGCCTTCGCACGGGCAAGTGACTGCCACCGCTCAAAGCGACCCGACCAGCAGTGACAACCGCACCAGAGGTTTGCCTGGGAGAGAGCGTTGGCGACACGGCGTCGGGCGCGGGTATAGTGCTGCCACCGCGAGGCGATTCGCGCGGCCAAGGGACGGCCCAGGGACGGCGCTATGATCGGGAGTTGTTCAGCCGGGATGTTCGCCGACGCCATGCTTCGCGATCCGGCGCAGGTGCTGCGCCAGGTGTTCGGCTTTCCAGGGTTTCGCGGCCAGCAGGACGCGGCGGTGCAGCATCTGGTCGCTGGCGGTGACGCCCTGGTGCTGATGCCGACCGGCGGCGGCAAGAGCATCTGCTACCAGATTCCCGCTCTGGTCCGGGCGGGGACGGCGGTGATCATTTCACCGTTGATCGCGCTAATGGACGATCAGGTGGCCGCACTGCGTCAGGTCGGAGTGAACGCCGGGGCGTTGCATTCCGAGATCGATCCGGCGGAGGCGCGTTCGATCACCCGTGACCTGATCGAGGGGCAGTTGGATCTGCTGTATGTGTCGCCCGAGCGTCTGCTGACGAACGGCACGATGGAACGGCTGTCGCGGGTGCCCCTGGCGTTGTTCGCGGTGGATGAGGCGCACTGTGTTTCCCAGTGGGGTCATGAATTCCGGCCGGAATTCCGCGAACTCGCTCGGATTCCCGACATGTTCCCTGGGGTGCCGCGGCTCGCGCTGACGGCCACGGCCGATCCCCGGACGCAGCAGGACATCCTGGCGGCCTTGCGGATGGAATCGGCGAAAATCTTCGTCTCCAGCTTCCACCGGCCGAACCTACGGCTGTCGGCTGCCGCAAAGGTGGGGGAGACCGCGCAGCTGTTCGAATTTCTGAAACGCCACAAGGGGGAATGCGGGATCGTCTATTGCGGCAGCCGCGCCAAAACCGAGCGTGTCGCCGCAAAACTGAACGAAAGAGGCTTTCAGGCGCTGCCGTTTCACGCGGGATTGGATCCCGTACTCAAGCGGGAATCCTTGACCCGCTTCCGCTCCGGCGAACCGCTGGTCGTGGTGGCAACGATCGCGTTCGGGATGGGCATCGACCGGCCGGATGTACGGTTTGTTGTGCATCTGGACATGCCGGATAGCCCTGAAGCTTACTATCAGCAGATTGGCCGCGCGGGACGGGATGGCGATGCGGCCGACACGCTGCTGCTGTTCGGGGGGCAGGACGTGGCGCAGGCGCGGCACTGGTTGGCCCAGTCGGCGGCGCCGGACGCGCGCAAGCGGGTGATGCGG
>DASYBP010000132.1:0-2469 GCA_036500715.1 Rhodopila sp. | reverse complement strand
CCGGCGCGTTTGCCTTGTCGCAGAACGCAACTGAAGTGAACCTCACCTGGTCGGTGAGCGACCATTCCGTTTGACCGAACGCGGTGAATTCCGGGAGCACTTTTTGCGACTGGACGGTCGTGAGGTCGCCTGTTTGTTTCAGGACGGCTTCGACCTTTTGCGCGGCGGTGACCGGATCTCCCAGGCCTGCCCAGATCGATTCCGCCGCCGCGTTGTCGGATTCGGTGATGGCGGCGGTCATCGCGTCGGTGACCGTGGGCGGGTTCTCTCCCCGCAGCGCCGCGATGATCAACGGAACCTTGATCGTTGACCAGGCGCGCCCACTTTTCCAGCTTCCCAAGGTGATTGGTGCCTGCCCGTTGCCGACGGGGCTGACCACGACGCCCACCGCCGCGTGCAGCTTGGTTTCCAATTGGGCGAAATCGGCGGCCAGCGTGGCTGCCGCAGTGGGTGGCGCCTTCTTGTGGCTGCCCAGGCGGTATCCGACGACCACGCCCGCGGCCAGCACCGTCGTCGCAAGCACCGCCACGCCGGCGATCAGCCGGATCGGGTAGCGCTGCGGCGTCACGTGTCGACCATCGAGCACCGGCCGGTGGCTGTCAACGAGGTGGCGACGGGAAACCGGATACTCGTTAACTACCGCAAACGTGGGCTAACGACCCACAATGTTCCTGAAGCATTGCTCAGCTGGAGGGATTGCTACCGCGATGGCCCAGGGCGCACTTCGGTTTGGGATGTTGGGACCGTTGCAGGCCAGCGCCAACGGCGCCGACCTGCCGTTGGGCGCGGCAAAGCAGCGGGCGGTACTGGCCATTCTGCTGATCAATCGGAATCGCATCGTTCCGATTGACTCGTTGATCGATGCGGTGTGGCAGGAGCAGCCTCCGCCGGAGGCGCGGGGGAGCCTGCATGCGCACATATCCAGGCTCCGCCGACTGGTGAGCGACGCCGGCGCCGATGCCGCCGCCGTTGTGGTCAGCGCCCGGCCGGGGTATCGGCTCAACGTGTCCGACGAGGCTTGCGACCTCGGCCGCTTCGCGATCGAACAAAAAGCGGGCATTGGGGCGGCGGCCGGCGGCCGATTCGAAGAAGCCAGCGCGCACCTGTCGGCCGCGCTCTCCGAATGGCGCGGCCCGGTGCTCGAGGATCTGCGCGACTTCCCCTTCGTCGATGCGTTCGCCGCGGCGCTGACGGAGGACAAGCTGGTGGCGCTAACCGCGCGGGCGGAAGCCGAGATAGCTTGTGGGCGAACTCATTCCATAACCAGTGAGCTCGAGGCGCTGGTGGTCGAGCACCCCTACCGAGAACCGTTGTGGGCACAGCTGATAACCGCCTACTACCTTGCGGAACGCCAATACGATGCACTCGACGCGTACGGGCGGCTGAAGACCATGCTCGCCGACGATCTCGGCATTGACCCCGGTCCCACATTGCGAGGCCTGCACCAGCGAATCCTTCTCCAGGAGCCGCTGGACATCAAGCATGCCGCCCGCGCCACGGCCAAACGTGCTGCCGCAACCCTGCAGCGGCGCCCCGAGGGCGCCCACGGGTCGGCCGTCGCACAGCTGCGCGACGCCGCCGGGCGTTGTTATCCGCTGCGAGGGGCCGCCACCCGGATCGGTCGCCTCTCCGACAATGACGTCGTCCTCGACGATGACACCGTGAGCCGCCACCACGCGGTGATCGTCGACACCGGAAACAGCTTTGTCGTCACCGATCTGCAGTCGGCCAATGGGGTCGATGTCGCGGATCAGCGGGTGCGCACCAGCGCGTTGCTGGCCGACGGTGACCGCATTTGCATCTGCGGCCACGAATTCACCTTCGAAATCTGTGGAAGCTGATCAACGGCGCAAGAAGCGGACAAGGATTTGTCAGAACTAGGCAACCCCCTGGGCGAACTCTGATCTCCCGTAAGGCCCATCCACCGAACAGGAGTCCCTCGCCATGTTGATCTCTAGTCCCTCAAGCCCGTTATCGGCACCGGCATCGCCGCCGCCGTGCTCGGCCTAGCCACCCTGCTCGGCGCTGGCCCCGCGCACGCCGGGACTCCGGACGACCAGTTTTTGGCCGCCCTGCACCAGCAAGGCATCGGCTTCGGCAACCCGCGGTCGGCGATCGGCGTCGGACACCACGTCTGCGATGCCCTCGGCCAGGGCATGGAGCCCAGCCAGATCAGCCGGCAGCTGGCCAGCCATAACCCCCAAATCGATCCGCAGACCGGCGTGCTCATCACGGTCGACGCGGCGCAGTCCTACTGCCTGGCGGGCACCGCACATGCAGATCAGGGAACCGATTTTCAGTCCCCGTCGGGAGACATCCTCTGCGCCCTGTCATGGGGGCAAGACATCAACAACCCGTCGGCACCATCGCCTGCGACGTTGAGCCTTCGGGGGTGACGTGCACCGACAGCAGCACCGGCCATTTCCTCCGTCTGTCGCGCGATTCCTACCAGCTAGGCTGATGCGCGGC
>DASYBP010000131.1:0-11483 GCA_036500715.1 Rhodopila sp. | reverse complement strand
ATCACGGCTCCTATTGCTGTCTGCTTGGACCGAGTGGCTGCGGCAAGACGACGATCTTGCGCATGATCGCCGGCCACGAAGTCCCGACCTCCGGCGACGTCCTGATCGGCGATCGCAACGTGACCGACCTGCCGCCAGTGGAACGCGGGACCGCGATGATGTTCCAAAGCTACGCGCTGTTCCCGCACCGCAGCGTGATCGACAACGTCGCGTTTGCACTGAAGATGCGCGGCATCGGCAAGACCGAGCGCTACACCACCGCACGTGAACTGCTTGAAAAGGTGCGGCTGGAGGCATTCGCCAACCGGCTGCCGTCGGAGCTGTCAGGCGGCCAGCAACAGCGGGTCGCGCTGGCTCGGGCACTGATCACCAACCCGCGCGTGTTGCTGCTGGATGAGCCGCTGTCGGCGCTCGATGAGTATCTGCGCCTGCGCATGCGGGGCGAGCTACGACGTATTCAGCGCGAGCTTGGCATCACCTTCATCCACGTCACCCACACCCAGATGGAGGCAACGGCGGTCGCCGACGTTGTTGTGGTCATGGAGCAGGGCAAGATCGAGCAGGCGGCGTCGGCCCGCGACATCTTCTTTCACCCGCGAAACGCCTATGTCGCGCGCTTCATCGGCGGGCAGAACGTGCTGACCGGCGCGGTCGAACACCTTGCCGATGGCCGCGCGGTGGCGCTGACCAGCACCGGGGCGCGCATCGAGGTGCCGCTTGCCGGACAACGCGTGGCGCCGGGGGAGAAGCTATTCGCCTCGCTGCGCCGCGACCGGATCACCGTGCGCCGGCCGGGCGCGGGGGAGCCGCGTCGCGATTTGCTCAACAGCGTCGCCGGTGAGATCCACGCCATCGAGAACCAGGGATCCTACGTCAAGGTCACCATCGATCTGGCGGACGGCGAGGCCTTCGTCGCCAACGTGCTCGACGAGGATTACTTTGTCGACCCGATCGATATCGGCGACCCCGCGGTGGCAAGCTGGTCGCCGGGTGATGTGCGTTTGCTCGAGGATCGTCTGCCTGCCGAGGCGGCGACACGGGTCGAGCCGAACAGAGTGCTGGCCTAGTGCGTGATGACCAGAGGCGGGATCGCCGGAGGTCTGAATCACGCGCTCAAACAAACGAGCAGAGCCGGATGGGTGAAGCGAAGCTGAACACATCCCGCTCCAAGGCGCGGAGATAGACTTATGGATATCGGCGTCTTCATTCCCATCGGCAACAACGGCTGGCTGATCTCCACCACATCGCCGCAGTACATGCCGAGTTTCGCGCTGAACCGGACGGTCGTCGAAAAGGCCGAGGCGTATGGGCTGGACTTCGCGCTGTCGATGATCAAGCTGCGCGGCTTTGGCGGGCAGTCGGAGTTCTGGGACCACAACCTGGAATCGTTCACCCTGATGGCCGGGCTTGCCGCGGTCACCAGCCGCATTCGGCTGTATGCGACGGTGGCGACTCTGACGATCCCGCCGGCGATCGCCGCACGAATGACCAGCACCATCGACAGCATCGCGCCGGGCCGCTTCGGGCTGAACCTGATCACGGGTTGGGCGAAGGCCGAATACGACCAGATGGGGCTATGGCCCGGCGACGAACACTACGAGCGCCGCTACGACATGCTGACCGAGTACACCACTATCCTGCGCCAGCTTTGGAGCGAAGGCCGGTCGGATTTCAAGGGCGAATTTTTCACCATGAACGACTGCCGGCTGAGCCCGCGCCCATCGGGGCCGGTGCCGCTGGTATGCGCGGCACTGAGCCCGCGCGGCATGGAATTCGCCGCGGCGTTCGCCGATTACAACTTCTGTGTCGGCGCCGGGCTGAATACCCCGACGGCCTATGCGCCCAATAACCCGCGGCTCGCGGCGGAGGTGGTCAAGACCGGCCGTACCGTCGGCTGCTATCCACTGATGATGGTGATCGCCGACGAAACCGACCAGGCCGCGTTCGCCAAATGGCAGCGCTATCGGCAAGGCGCCGACGCCGGCGCACTGTCGTATCTTGGGCTGCAGGCCGGCGCCGACACCAACGCCGATGCGGGCTCCACCGCGCGCTGGATGACGCAGTCCACCTCGGCGGTCAACCTCAACATGGGCACGCTGGTGGGGTCCTACGCCAACGTGGCGCGTATGCTCGACGAGGCGGCCGGGGTGCCTGGCACTGCCGGTATCATGCTGACTTTCGACGATTTCGTTATCGGCATGGATCAGTTTGGTCAGCGCATCCAACCACTGATGACGACCCGCGCCCATTTGCGGGCGGCGGCCTGAGCGTGGCTGAAGCCGTGGAATATTATGTCCCAGGCTCGCTTGTTCCCGGGTCGCTTGTGCCCGGGTCGATGGGCCCAGAGTCGATTGTACCAGAGTCGATTGTCCCAGAGTCGATGGTCCCTGGGTCGATCCACCCGATGTGCCCGTCGTTGCGGCGATACACGACATTCAGCACGCCGTTGGCGCTGTTGCGGAACATCATGACCGACTGATCCGCCAGGTCCATTCGCATCACCGCCTCGCCGACGGACAGCACGGCAATTTCGGTCTGGGTTTCCGCCACCACGGTCGCATAGGCCTCGTCCAGGCTGCGGCTGTCGACCGCAGCGTTGCCGACGCCGTTCAGCTCTTCCCTCAGAATATACTGTCGGGCGGCCTCGGGGCTTTCGCGCGTCGCCATGTCGCGGTGGTGGTCGTTTACGCGGCGGCGATAGCGGCGAAGCCGCTTGGCGATATGCTCTGCCGCGTCGTCAAAGGCCGTATTGGCGTCGGCGGCTTCGCCCTCACCGCGTAACTGCAGGCCCCGCCCCGCGTGCACATTGATATCGCAGGTAAAAAAGCTTCGCGCTCGGCTGAATGTCACGTGCGCTTCCAACGCATGGTCAAAATACTTGCCAGCGATCGCGTCCATCTGGGTGGACACCCGCGTGCGCAGCGCATCCGACAAATCGACTTGTTTGCCGGCAACCGTGATCTGCATCGCAATCTCCCGACCAGTTCTACCGGCCGCCCCGACGGTGATAGACACCAGCGTCCTGGCGGCGCGGACATTGGGCACCTGAAAGCTGGGGAAGTCCACTACGGATAAGTGCTTGCTGTTCGACCTTCGAAGCGACCCCATTGTGGATAACCAGTGCCGTGCCCCCGAGGTTCGTCGCATTCTGCGGCGAACATAGGGGGAATAAGCAGGCCACTGAAAACAAAGAGCAAGTGGCACCAAGCCGGCGTCGGCCGACCACAG
Source organism: Rhodopila sp. (assembly GCA_036500715.1). Classification (GTDB taxonomy): domain Bacteria; phylum Pseudomonadota; class Alphaproteobacteria; order Acetobacterales; family Acetobacteraceae; genus Rhodopila. The sequence goes on along the minus strand of DASYBP010000131.1, from coordinate 8,255 downwards.
CAGACCGCGGATTCGAGGCACTAAGCTGGAACGGCTTTCTCTCGCCGGCGTTGCACCGAGTTCGGAATCCGCAGCGCCTCGCGGTACTTCGCGACGGTCCGGCGGGCGATATCCACACCCTCCCGCCGCAGCACCGCGACGATCGCGTCGTCGGACAGAATGTCCGCCGGCGCCTCGAGGTCGATCAACCCGCGAATGCGGTAGCGCACAGCTTCGGCACTGTGTGCGTCGCCGCCATCGGTACCGTGAATCGCCGTGGTAAAGAAATACTTCAATTCGAACGTGCCGCGCGGGGTCGCGATGTACTTGTTGGCTGTGACGCGGCTGACGGTACTTTCGTGCAGCTCCACCGCCTCGGCGATGTCGCGCAGGATCAGCGGACGCAGATACGCGACACCCAACCGCAGGAACCCGTCTTGCTGGCGGATGATTTCCGCCGCCACCTTCAGGATGGTCTGCGCGCGCTGCTGCAACGACCGCACCAGCCAGTTGGCATTGGCCAGGCGCTCTGTTAGGAAAATTTTCTCGTCCTTCTTCGCCCGGGGGGCGACCTTGGCATAAAACCGCTCGTTCACCAGCACTCGCGGCATCGTCTCCGGGTTCAACTCGATGATCCAGCTTCCGTCCGGCAACAGCCGCATCAGCAGGTCCGGCACGACGATCTGGGGCGGCGTGGTATCCCAGGCCGACGCCGGCTTCGGGTCCAGCGCCTTGATCTCCGCAATCATTTCGGTCAGATCTTCGGAATCGACCCCACAAAGCGCCATTAGCCGCCGGTTGTCCCGCTTCGCCAGCAGTTCCAGGTTGTCGAGCAGCGTCTGCATCGCCGGGTCGAGCCGATTGCGTTCCGCCAGTTGCGCCGCCAGGCATTCTTTCAGATCGCGGGCAAACAGGCCGACCGGGTCAAACCGCATCATCCGCGCCCGCACCGCCTCCACACGCTCCAGCTTCAGGCCCATGGCGTGGGCGATCGCCGCGGGATCAGCGGTCAGACGTCCCGCGGGGCACAGCAGGGCGATCAGATGCGCGCCGATCATCCGCTCGACCGGATCGGCGAAATTCAGCCGCAACTGCTCCCCGAGATGATCTCGCAGCGAGCGATCTTCACCCGCAAAATCATCGATGCCGCGGTCGTCGCCCTCGAAGCTATGGTTGCCGCCACTGCCATCGATGCGCCCGACCAGTGGCGCGCCGTCGCCCGCACCGCCGGGGTCGAACGTTTCCGCATGCTCCGCATCCAGCGGAGCGCCGGCCTCGGCTGGCAGCGTGTCCGTCCGCACCGCGTCGGCTGAGTCCCCAACCGCTGGTGCGCGTGGCTCGATCTGGTCCGGTGCCGCTCGCTCGCCGACTGGCGGTTCGGGGGAATCGTCGCGTTCGAGCAGCGGATTGCGCTCCATCTCCTCCTCGACAAAGGAGTTGACCTCGATGTTGGAGAACTGCAGCAGCTTGATCGCCTGACGCAATTGCGGCGTCATCACCAATGTCTGGCTTTGGCGCAGGTCGAGACGGGGGGCAATCGCCATAATTCGACGATTATCTAGCCATTCGGCCTGCGGTCAAATGGTTTTGACGCTTGCGATGCAAAAAGCGTGCAAGTAGGTTCGCGACGTTGGGAGTTAAATGAGCGTAACTCTCACAAGCTGAACTTTTCCCCCAAATACACCCGCCGCACATCCTCGTGAGCCACCACCTCGCTGGGTTTGCCTTCCATCAGCACCTGACCATCGTGCATGATGTAGGCGCGGTCGATAATGTCCAGCGTTTCCCGCACATTGTGGTCGGTAATCAGCACGCCGATGCCACGATCCTTGAGATGCTTCACCAGATCACGGATTTCCGCCACCGCGATCGGATCAATGCCAGCCAATGGCTCGTCCAGCAGGATATAGGACGGCTGGGTCGCCAGCGCCCGCGCAATCTCCACCCGCCGGCGCTCGCCGCCCGAAAGCGCCAGCGCCGGGGTGCGACGTAGGTGGCTGATGCCGAATTCCGCCAGCAACTCGTCCAGCATCATGTCGCGCGTGGCGGCGTCGGGTTCGATGACCTCCAGCGCGGACATGACATTCTGCTCGACATTCAGGCCGCGGAAAACGCTCGCCTCCTGCGGCAGATAGCCGATGCCCAATCGAGCTCGGCGATACATCGGCAATCGCGTAATGTCGGCGCCGTCCAGGCTGATGGCACCGGTGTCGGGTCTCACCAGCCCGACGATCATGTAGAACGTGGTTGTCTTGCCGGCGCCGTTCGGTCCCAGCAGCCCGACCGCTTCACCCCGGTGAAGGGTCACTGTCACATTTCGCACCACCGGCCGGCCTTTGTAGGTTTTCCCCACAGCTCGGGCGGTCAGGCCCCCGCTGCCCGACACCACGCGGAAGCCGCGTGCCGGCCGCATCTCACGCACTACGTTCATGGCTTCTTTCCGGACGCCGCCGGCGTCTTGGCCGTCGCGCCAGTGGCCGTCGTGCCAGCGGAATCGCCGCCCAGGGACTTGCTGCTCTCATCATTGGGCACGACCAGCCCGTGCACCCGACCGGCTTTCTGCGCCACCAACGTGGCAATGCCGGTCTTCATGTTTACGTCCGCCTCGGCACCATTCAGCTGGTTCTGCCCGCGCGTGATGCGAACGTTGCCGCCCAGGCGGGCCATGCCGGTATCGAGCACATAGACGCCACGGTCGCCGGTCACGGTGTCCGTGGGCGTACGCACCGATACATGGCCGAACGCCTCGACCCGCTGCAGCTTGCCGGATGCGGCCAGCGGATCTTCCGCCGGTTTCGCCGTGGCTGGCGCCGCCGCCTTGGTCGCCTCAGCCGGCGGCGGATTATCCGTCGTGTAGGCCACCAGGGTGTCGGCGGCGACCCGTTTGGCATCATTGGTCACAACGATAGCGTCGCCCCGAGCGACTGCCATGTGCTTCTGTGGCCAGTATTCAAGGTCGTCCTTGGCGGTGATGACATCGTTCGGCGTGGTCAGTTTCAGGTCACGCCCGGTCATCACCAGCACGGACTGATCCAGGTCATAAGTCGCCTTGTCGCCCTGCGCTTGGTCGGTGGGGGTGAATATGCGGACGCGACCATCGGCCTGTAGACGATAAACCTCGTTTCCCTCGGTTGAAGGGTCGCCGGCTAACCCCGCGACCGGGGTCGGTTGCGCGGAATCGGTTCCGCCCTTCTTGCGGTACCACGCCGTCAACCGGTCGGCGGTCACCGTGACGTTGCCGCGCATCGCCCGCGCATCGCCACGGGCGATCACCTCCTGCTCGACCTGGCGCCACTCGATCCCGTCGCGCGCGGTGATATCGATTGGGCCGCCATGCGACAGGTCAAGCTGTTGCCCGCGGGCTGGTATCGTCACCAACGGCGCCGCCGCGAGCAAGGTTACGGTCACGTAGGTCAGCTTGGCAGCCCAGGCCCGTATCAATGACCGGCCCCGTTCAGCACGACGTGCGCGGGGCCGGGGAAATCAATCGCGTTGCCATTGTCCATCACGGTGAAACCCCGAGCGTCCAGGACACCAAACGGACCCTCGACGTGCACCGGTTCGGATCCCGCCGCGGCGCCGGCCTTGGTATCGATCGAAGCGCTCTCGGTATGCATTGTTGTGCCGTCATCGCGGTACAACGTAACTTCCTTGACAAGGTCAAGCTGGTTAAGCAGCTGGATAAACTTGCCCGTTTTCGCGGTCAGCATCAGCCAGGTGCCATTTTTCAGCGTGATATCGCCTTTCGGGAGGGTCAGACCGATCTTTTGCGCATCAATCTGCCAGGCGGTCGCAGCGGTTATGGTGTAAGGCCGCCCCTTCTCATCCACCCCGTTGTAGCGAGCGTCGATCACTTTGCCGCCCTCGACCTCGCCTGACACATGGCTCATCGCCAGACGTGCCTTCGTGGTGGCCGCATCGAGTTCGGGCCACAAAGCGATCAGCGAAAGCAGGCCCATTGCCGCCAGCGGCAGAACCCATTTGGTCAGGTTGATGACGAAACGGCGGCGGGCGATCCGGCCAGGGGTGGGAAGGATCCGGTCGCGCAAGGTCATCCCGCCGACCAGGTAACCCCCTGTTCGATGCGCATCGTGGAGGTTGCTGGGGAGCGGACGGACGGTCATGTCAGGCGCACCGCCCAGGCGCAGGCTGGCCGCGTCGCCCACGCTGCCGTCCGCCGGCGCGTCGCCGGCATCGGCCAGGTAACCCGGGCGCGAGTGCGATCCGCCATGATCAAACCGGCCTGAGGTGCGGCGGCAGACGCAATGACTCGGAAATTTTCGCCTTCAATGCTCATCGTGCTGTTCTATGGGCCGACGACACGTGTCGGGTCAACCCGGCGAGATTCCCAAAGAGTTACCTCCGCTGGTGATAGTCTGGGCAGGGATTACATGCCAATCGATTCGCCCCGCCTGCATGATGCCGCCGCACTAAGAGCGCCGCCAGGCGGCTTTATTGCCCGGCGTCTCAGTCTCGGTTAAAGTCCAACTAAAGCGCCGCGAGTATCGCTTCCGCCTTGCTCACCTCAAACCCGCCGGGCGCTTCGACACCCAAATGGGTGACTTTGCCGTCCTCGGCGATCAAGGCGTAGCGCTGGCTGCGCCACCCCATGCCACGGGCGTTCAGGTCGAGTTCCAGGCCGATTGCCTTGGCGAAGGCAGCAGCGCCGTCGGCCAACATGGTCACCTTGTCGCCGGTGCCCTGTTCCTTTCCCCACGCACCCATGACGAAGGCATCATTGACCGCAATGCAGGCGACGGTGTCCACGCCCTTCGCCCTCAGGGCGTCGGCGTTCTGCACAAAGCCAGGCAAATGTTTGGCACTGCAAGTCGGGGTGAAGGCACCCGGCACCGCGAACAGAACCACTTTCTTGCCCTTGAAAATCTCATCCGTGGAGATCTCCTTCGGCCCGTCCGCCGTCGCGACCATCAGTTTCACGGACGGAATCGTGTCGCCGACCTTGATCGTCATGGGTTCCATTCTCCCTGCCTGGGTTCTCAGTATGTCGCGCGCCAAAGCGACCGATGACGACTCCTACCCGGCCGGGCAGGGGAAGTCACCCCTAGGCTGCTCCCTCGGGCTCCTTCCCCTCGGGTTGCTTCCTTGAGACGAATCGCAGGGCGCGGTCGATCGTCATCGCGTTGAACCGTTACTCGATTTGGAGCAGTCACTCCGGTGGCACGTCCCTATACCTGGACCAATACCATCCAGGACACGCCGAACCGGTCGGTCACCATACCGAACGACGACGCAAAGAACGTCTTTCCCAGTGGCATGCCGACGACCCCGCCGTCGCCCAGCGCGGCGAACACGCGCGCCGCCTCGGCATCGTCAGATAGCGCTAACGACAAAGCGAATCCCTGAAACGACGGCGCGCCACCGCATCGTCCGTCGGACATGAAAACCTCGGTCTCGCCGATCTGCAGAGCGGCGTGCATTACCTTGTCGCCCGCCTCCGGCGGCTGGCCGGCCGGCATCGGGCTGTCCTTGAACGGCATTTGCATGATGACCTTGGCGCCCAGGGCCTGACGATAGAAATCAATCGCCTCCTGGGAACGTCCTTCGAAGAAAAGGTAGGGCTGGAGTTTCATGAGCGTTCCTCGTGATCGGCTGGGATGAACGCGTCCGCAGGCGAACCGACCCTGCTGGATCGTTCGCCCGCAGCAGATACCTAAACGAAGGAGGGTGGCAACGGTTGATGCGGCGCCCGCCCGAACCGCAATCACCGCGGGACGCGGGCATCTGCCATCAGCCGTCGGCGCGCGGCACCCATGGGATTTTCGCCACCGCAATCCCTTCTTCGGCCAGGCTTTCGGCTTGTTCTTCGGTGGTTTCCCCGTAAATGCTCCGCGGCGCCACGTCCCCGTGATGCATCGCGCGTGCCTGATCGGCGAAATCCGGACCGACATAGTCGCATTTCTGCTCGATCTCCGCCCGCATACGCTGCAGGGCAGCGAGCATCTGGGCCGGCAACCGCCCGGCGATGACTTTTTCCGGCGGATTGGCTGCTGGCGCGGGGGCAGGCTCGGCGGTCGGAACCGGCAAGGAGGCGCTCCGTTTCGTGACCGCTGGCGCCATCAACGCACGCTCGACGTCGGTGCCGCCACACTCGGGGCACTCGATCAGGCCACGCTTGGCCTGCCTCTCAAAGCTGGCACTGTCCTTGAACCAGCCATCAAAACCGTGCGACTGGCTGCAACGTAACGCGTAATGAATCATTCCCGGACCTGACAACAACCCGAACACCTGACGTAAGTTGGCACTCGCTTCAAGACAGTGCCAATACTTTTCACGCAATTCCCAGCAACGGGTTCAACTTTCCCGCCCGATCAAGCGTCACCAGATCATCGCATCCGCCGATATGGCTGCCGCCCACGAAAATCTGCGGCACCGAGGTTCGGCCGCCCGATCGGTCGCTGGCTTGCCGACGCGCGGCCGACCCCCTGGGTGCGTCGATCTCGCGAAAGGCCACGCCTTTGGTGGCCAGGATATGCACGGCGCGCTCACAGAACGGGCACCAGGACTGGGTATAAATTTCAACATCCGCCATTTTGTCACCTCTTATCGCCCATGTTGGACGAATCGGACGTTCGTGCAAGTTCCGCCAGACAGGCAGCGCGATCAGCCACGCAACCGCCGTCCATCCACCATCGGCGCAGGTCGCGCAGCCGTGCGCCGACAAGCGGTCCAGCGGGAATGCCGGCCGCGACCACGTCCCGTCCCTCCAGCGGGAAGACCGGCCTGGCCGTCGCGATCAGCCGTCGGCGCGTGTCTGCTGTGTCGTCGAGCCACGTCCTGTCGACCAGGTCCGCGGGTCGGTGGTCCGCCAGCAGGCGCCGCAAGTCCGCGTCCGATCCGCCGGGGCTTGGCGTGGTCAGCAAACGCACCAACCGGTCGCGGTCTTCGTTCGACAGCTTTAACCGGGTTGCGACGGCCAGCGGATCCCCGCTCAGCATTGCCGCCAGCCGCAACACTGGATCCGCCGGCAACCCGCCCAGCCGGCGCTCGCGGGACGCTTCCGGCAGCACAGCCGCCCAGATACCGAGTTGCCGCATCAATCCGACCGCTTCGTCTGGGTCTTGCGCGGCCAGAATGCGGCGCAGTTCGGACCAGACGCGCTCGACAGAAAGACCCGCCAGGCCTGGGATGCCGCCCTGCAATGCGTCCAGCGTGGCCTGGTCGGTCGGCACGCGGCCATAGCGCGCGTAGAAGCGGAAGAATCGCAAAATTCGTAGATAATCCTCGGCGATCCGCGTTGCCGGGTCACCGACGAAGCGGACCCGGCCGGCTTGCAGATCCGCCATACCATCGAAGTAGTCGAAGACAGATCCGTCGCGTGCCAGCGACATCGCGTTGATCGTGAAATCGCGCCGCGAGGCATCCAGTCGCCAGTCGTCGGTGAACGCGACCACTGCGTGGCGGCCGTCCGTTTCGACATCGCGGCGCAGGGTGGTAATCTCCAGGCCGGCCCCATCCACCACGGCGGTGACGGTGCCGTGCGGCAGTCCGGTGGGAACCGCCTTTACCCCGGCCAGCTTCAGCGCGGCCATGATCTCGGCAGGAGGCCGCGGCGTTGCGAGGTCGAAGTCCTCGACCGCGCGTCCCGACAACGCATCGCGAACCGCGCCGCCGACCACGCGCGCCTCGGGCAGCACGTCCCACACCCGAGACAGCGCTGGGTTGGTCAGAAACGCTGGTTGCGTCATGGCATCCGCATCATGGCGTCCGCTGGGCCGGCACCACCCGGCCACCGATCAATTTGGCCGGGACATAGGCGTCATTCGCGTCGCCGGCGTCGAAGTGCCGCGTCCAAAGCAGGCCTAGCAACAACAGCGCCACGGCACCCGCCAGAGCATAGATCAGCCAAGGCGGCGGTGCCGGCGAGGGGACAACCAGGCGCCAGGTCGCGAAGGCCAGAAACGGGGTCAAGAACAGCACGATCTCGATGATACGCGACATAGATCGTAGGTCCTTTGGAGAACGGCATCGTGCCGTCCGGATCGGGCGCGAACCACGGCTTGTTGCGGTCGCCTCCCTGAGATCAGCGGCTGAAGTCATATCGAACCGGTCGATCCGTGGCAAAACCGCGGCTACGGCGGAGCCGTGGCGAAGATCGTGTCAACCGTCCGGGTCAGGCTTTCCCGCCACGGCGGCAGTTGGACGCCGAAGACGGCGCTCAGGCGGCTGCAATCCAGCCGGGAGTTCGCCGGCCGCTTCGCCGGCGTGGGCCAGTCGGCCGTGGCGATGGGTGCAACAACATCCGGGACCTTCCCGCC
>DASYBP010000130.1:0-10847 GCA_036500715.1 Rhodopila sp. | reverse complement strand
GCCCAGCCTTTCGCTTTGAGGAATGGAGCCGCGAAGTCGCGCAAACCGCCCTGCATGTCGACGACGGTGCCGTACTGATCGAACATACACAGGTGTATCGACGATCTGAGAATTTCGACCAGGGTCATGGCGGGGTCCGGGCGCTTGAGGTTCACCGGGGTTATACCAGCATCGTGACGCCGCGGAAAATGGCGGGCAGGTTGGTACAACCACTGCCCGCTCGCCTTCCAGAGGTCACGGCGACGGCAGGAGCGCAGCCATATGGGCCGCAGCCTCAGCCTGCTGGACAGCGCACTCGCGGCGGACCTGACGGCGAATGCGTCTCTGGGTTCCGCCTTCCGGCAATCGATGTGGCGTCGCCGGCATTCTCATGCGCCTGAGTGGACTTGCTACTTCCGGTAGGCTGGCAACAAAAATTTAACTAATTTTCAAGTGTTTGCCGGCATCATCCAGCAATGTGGCAGGGCGATCGGAGAGGCAAGAGTGCCTATGCCAGCGGACTCGCGGCCGAAGACGCTGCCTGTGCCGCGTTGCTGAGCGATGGCTGGATCATCCACGCGCGCCGGCTGCGCACGGAGGCCGGCGAGGTGGACGCAGTAGCCGAAAAGGGCGGTGTCCTGGCGATTGTCGAGGTTAAGGCGCGGCCGACGCTTGCAGCGGCGGTTATTGCCTTGGCAGCCCGTCAACGCGCGCGGCTGCTCGGTGCGTGCGAGATCATCCTGGCGCAGAATCCAGACTGGGGCGTGAACGGTGTCCGGTTCGATGTCGTGGTGGTCAATCCGGCGGGGCAGGTGCGGCGTATCGCCGATGCCTTCCGGCCAGGCGATGGCAATTGAACTCTCGGAGATTGTTGCGCCGGGCGGGCGGATCCAGACGATCAGGTCCGCCTGTATCTGCATTTGTGCCGGACTAATCAGTTGCCCCGGGCGATCTTGAGTTGGGCGCCGGGACCGATGCCGGTGAGATATAGTGTCGTGTCGCCGAACCACTTTGTCTCGAACGTCATGCGCACCGGCAGGGGTGGGCCGCCCTCCACCAGGGACGCCAGCCAGGCGGACCCGTGCATTGGCCTGCTGTCGCGTTCGCGGTCGTCCTTGAACAGGAAACCTGCCTGCATCCGACCCGAGAAGTCGCAGCGCAGCGCCTTTCCGGCGAAAGCGGACCGGCTGGTGGGTTCCAGAACCTCCTCCCCGGCGGTGTGCGCTTCGATTTCGACCAGGCGCCGGCCGTCGTAGGTGCGCGCCGCGGTCTCGCAGCGGCCGGTCGAATCGACCACCCGGATCAGCTCGGCCAAGGCGCTAAGCGTATCGATCGTGTTCGCCCGCAAAGACTCGGGCACCGGCTCGCGTTCTCCGTCGTTTGGGGGCACGAGCTGGCGAACGATTGGCTTGCCGTCCTGATAATCGATGTCCGCCCGACGATCGACGCCGCGCCAGGTGCCCTCATCCAGGAACTGGATCGGCTGGGCCTGCAGGCCACGCCAACGGCCGCTGACGACGTCAAATTGATGGCCGCGGAAGAAGAACCCGACCATACCGGTGGTGTGGTAGCCGAGACTCATCTGATAGGTCGATGGACCGAAGCTGAGGCCGGATTCGACCTCGGCCACGTGCATCCCGGCGGCGTAGGTTTCGTAGCTTGCGTGGAGAGAAATCGGAGCGGGTGCGGAGGTTGGCGCCGGGGACTGCGCGACAGCGGCGCATGGGAAAAGGAATAACAAACTGGTCACCCGGTGCCACAGCAGCATGCCTGCGATTCTATGCAGCCCTGCGCCCGAGGCAAGACTGCGGCGTCGATAAGTTACACCTGAACGGCCTGTACTGCCTCTTCAAGCTCCTGAAAGGTCGGCATGTGCTCGCTGGGCACCATTTTCCGACCCGCCTCGACGCTGACCTGCGGTGCATTGCCGTGCAGGTGGGTCACCAGCACCGCGCGAATAACCTCGAGGTACTTGGCTTCCTCTTCCACGATGCTCTTCATGCGGTTGGCGAAGGGGGCGGCGATGCCGTACGCCAACAGGATACCCAGAAATGTCCCGGTCAACGCTCCGCCGATCATCGCACCGAGGATCGCCGGCGGCTGATCGATGTGCGACATCGTCTTGATCACGCCCAGCACGGCGGCAACAATACCGAGGGCCGGGAGGCCGTCGGCCATGGTTTGCATGATGTGTGAGGGGTGGAGTTCCTCCACCAGGGTCTTCTTCAGCTCCCGAGCCATGACGTCTTCGATCTGGTTCGGATCGTCGGCGTTCATCCCGACCATCCGCAAGTAATCGCAGATGGTTGTGCTGGCATGGTGGTTCTTGACGATTTTGGGAAACTTCTGGAATGCAACGCTTTCCGCCGGTTTCTCGATATGGGGCTCCAGCGCCATGGCTCCCTTGGTGCTTGCCAGACGCACGAGGTAGTAGAGCAGGCTCAGCAGTTCGATATAGTCCGGCTTGCGGAACGCGGCGCCTTTCATCATCTTGCCGAAGCCGCCGAGCATGTGTTTCAGGTCATGGATGCTGTTTGCCATTACCGTCGTGGCGATCGCGGCGCCGCCGATCGTCCACATCTCGAACGGCACTGCCTCTACCAACGGCTCCATGCTGCCGCCGGACAGCAGATAGCTGCCCAGAACACAGGCAAACAGGAGAACCAGCCCGCCAGCTACAGTGACCATTGGAGAGGACTCACTTCTTGGCGCTGGGCTGGGGGTCGGGAAGCGGAGGCGCTTCTCGCATCACCAGGATCGCGATACGCCGGTTCGCCGCGGCCAGCGGGTCGGCGGGCAGCAACGGGTCCTTGTCGGCATCGCCGATCACCGACTTGATGCGGCTTTCCGGAAGTCCGCCATCGGTCAGCAGCCGGCGCGTGGCGTTCGCCCGTTCGGCCGAAAGCTCCCAGTTCGTGCGGTCCGGGCCTGGAAAGGGCGCAGCGTCGGTGTGACCGGCGATCGATAACGGCTCGTGCAGCTTCATCAGGATCGGCACAATTTTCTGCATCAGCAGCCTGGCGCGCTCGTTTGGCGCGGACGAGCCGGACGGGAACATCGGCAGTTTGACCTCGTCGACGATCTGGATGCGCAGCCCGTCGGGGGTCATGTCGATCGCGAGCTGCTTGGACAGATCCGACAGGGCGGGGTCGGAGTGGACCGCGTGCTTGATCTCGTCCGCGGCAGCTTCGAGAGCGACTTTCTCCTGCCGCGCTTTTTCCGCCGCGATTTCGGCCTGGGTCACGGGCGGCGGTTCAGACGGCTGGCCCTGCCGCTCCTGCACCGATGCACCGCCGGGGCCTGGGACCGAACGGGCGGCCTTTTGGCCCGCGGTCTTTTCATCGGTGTCGTCAGCCTCCTGGTCATCGGACATCGGGCCTTTGCCCACTCCGTCGCCGGTCTTGGCCCTGTGGGCTTCGGTGTAGACCGGGTCATCTCCATCCTCGGTGCGTTCGATGTCCGGGCGTCTGCCCTCGATGATCTCGACCGCGCCGCGATCGGACACCAGTGCGCCTTCGTCGAAGGCGGTGTGGCCGCCGAACGGCTGGCCGGTGCCGGAGGACGCATGGGACAGCACGCTGTTGGGACTGAAATAGTCCGCAAGCCCTTTGCGTTGGTCTTCGGTGGTCGCGTTCAGCAGCCACATCAGGAGAAAGAATGCCATCATGGCGGTCACAAAGTCGGCGTACGCAACCTTCCAGGCGCCCCCGTGGTGGGGGCCCTCGACGATCTCGTATTTTTTGACGATTACCTCGTTCTTGCCGTTTTTTTTGCCTTGTTTACCCGCCATGTATTCGCTCCAGGGAGAGCGCAACATGACGGGAAAACGTTAACCGATTGCTAACCCGTTGCAGAAATCGGCCGTTGTCGCGGCGACTTGACGGGTCTACCGGGTCGGCGCGCGCGCCGCTTCACGAGGGTCGCGGGCGCCGCGTCACGAGGTTGTCGCAACCCTTGTCGCAGATCGGCGCGATGGACATGTCTGGCTTTGCATCAAGCCGAGGGCCGCGGTGTTTCGTCTGAGCCGGACCAGGCGGTGATGAGGAGATGAGCATGGATACTGGTCTGGTCCCTTTCTCGCTGGAAACGGAGCCGGCACTGGTCACTCAGATCGTCGATGATGGCGTGCGGCGCTATTTCGCCGACCGGCGGCTGCGGATCGGGCGCTTCGTGGACAGGAATTTTTCGTTGCGCGGGTCGATCAGCCTGCACCGGGCAGCAGTCGGCTGGGACATCGCGCGGGCGCCGTTGAACCTGACGATGGCGGCGCCGCAGATCGGGCTTATGGTAGCGTCTCGCGCCGCCCGTAAGCTTGGGGCGCCCCGGTTGGCCTCGGAGCTGAGCAGCAAGCGGTTGGTGGTCGACACGGCGGTTGGGAAGGAACTGGCGTGGCGGCTGCACGCTGATCTGCTGGAACTGCCGTACCGATCAGGCGACCGGGTTGTCACCAAGGATGCGCTGGCGGAGACAATACTGGCCGATCCGCGGGTGGTGGCCGCGCTGACGCCGGCACTGGAGGCGCTGGGCAGCAAGGGCGACGATCCGGCGCTACGCCGGCGGCTAGAGGCGGCGATGTCGGAATATGGGCGCACCAGGGCGGCGGCCACTGAAGTGACGACGGCGCTGCTGAGTTTGAGCGCGGGAGCCTTGGCGCTTCGCAAGCTGACGCCTGGAGCGATGTCACTGGGGCCGGCGTTGGCGGCTGCGATCGCCCAGCGGGCTGCGGTATTATCTTTTCCGATGGGCGGGGCGCTGGGATCGCTGTGGTACACGCTGTTTCCGGTGGCGCCGTCGGCGCTGCTGGTGGCGGGACTGACTGGCGGATTGTTCGCGGCTTCGACGGTCGCCTCCGCGTTCGCCGGGGTCTTAGCGGACCCGGTGCAGCGGAAACTCGGCCTGCACCAGCTGCGGCTGCGGCGGATGCTGGATGCGCTGGAGCGACAGATGAAGGATCCCGGCGCGCCGGGGTTCGTGGTCCACGACCACTACGTGGCTCGGTTGCTGGATTTGTTCGACGTAGCGAATGCGCTGGCGCGGGTGGTGGCGCGGGTTTAGATTCGGGACGCCGGGCACCTGGGCTTGGTCGAGGTGCAAGCTGGCATCCCGCCGGATCTCTAGCCGGACCAAGCCTGATTGCATCACGGCAACCGGGCGAGCCTTTGCCCGAGCAGATCAAAGAACACCGGGGAGTCGAGGGTTTCCAGGACCACGGCGTTGAGCGGATCGCCGGTCCGACCCCAGCGATCGATCAGCGTGCGACCTCGGCCAGGGCCGGGACCGAGATCGACGCGGGCCGAGCAGGGGCGGGCGGTAAAGAGGTCGGGACGGATCAGCCAGGCGACGGCGCAGGGGTCGTGCAGCGGGGTGCCGGCGAGGCGAGGCGATGGGGGAACGGTGGCCTGGATGTCGCAGGCTGCCTTCAGGCAACGTCCTGAACCCAGGGCGCGCCAGGCGGCGATACGGGCGGAAGTGACAAGCGCCTGGGCGGTGAGTTCGAGGGTGGCGAACACGACCGGGCGGCCGGACTGGAGCAGGATTGCGAGGGATTCCGGGTCGCTCCAGGCGTTGAATTCGGCCGCGGGGGTGACATTGCCCTCGGCCCAGGCGCCGCTCATGAGGACGATTTTTTCGACGCGTTGGGTCAGTTCGGGTTCGGTGGTCAGAGCGATGGCGAGGTTGGTGGCGGGACCGATGCCGATCAGGGTGACCGGTTCGGCGGCTTCACGCAGGATGCTGCGGATCGTGTCGGCGGCGAGGCCCGGCTCGGGCGGCGCGCCGTCCGGCAGGATGATGCCGCCTATTCCGTTGTCGCCGTGAATGGTGGCCGCGCTGACGAAGGCGCCGAGCAGCGGGCGGGCGGCACCGGCGTGGACCGGGGTTTTGGACCCGGCCAGGGTGGTGAGCTCGCAGGCGTTGCGCAGGGTATGGGTCAGGCCGACGTTGCCGCCGGCGACGGTAATGGCAAGCACGGAGAGTTCAGGCGAGGCCAAAGCTAGGAAGATCGCGAGTGCGTCGTCGGTGCCAGGGTCGCAGTCGAGAATGACGGGGATGGGCATACTTCTTGTTCGTTTGCGATGGCAAAGAGAACCACACGGGTGTCACCGACAGCAAGCCGCTTGATGCGGGACGTTCACCGTCCTATCCACCCTCGCCGGTAGGCGAGACGTGTTAGTTATGGCCGGTCATGACCATTCGGAGTGGCAAATGCTCGCGGAAGAGATCTCTAAGGCGCAAAGGCTTGTCCGAACCGACGCGTACCAGATGTCCGTCGGCGAGATCGTTACGACGTACGACAATCGCGAGATCATCATCGACCCAGAATTTCAGCGTCTTTTTCGCTGGGATATTAGCCAGAAATCCAAACTGATAGAATCGCTGCTTCTCGGTATTCCTCTGCCCCCTATCTTCGTATTCGAAGAGGCGGATGGTAGTTGGGAGCTTATCGATGGCCTTCAGCGCGTATCGACGATCTTGGAGTTCATGGGCAAGCTTCGCAGGTCTGATGGTGGCTTGGAATCGCCGTCGATTCTCGAAGCCACAAAATACCTCCCCTCGCTTCATAATGCGGTGTGGGAGCGGTCTGATCTCATTTCGATTGCGCCTCCCGAGGAGCAGCGTGAGATCGATAAAAGTCAGCAACTCTCGATTCGGAGGGCGAGAATCGCGGTTGAGATACTCAAGCGACCCAGCGACGACTTAACCAAGTTCGATCTGTTCCAGAGGCTCAACGCGGGTGGCACCCAGGCGAATCCGCAGGAGCTGCGAAACTGCATCATTCTGATGGTCAACGGCGATTACTACCGATCGATCAAGGCGGCGGCAGAGCATAAGCCGTTTCAGACCGTTGTCGGGGTCACCGAGGAGCAGATTGAGCGGCAGCGCCACATGGAGTTCGCGGTCAGGTTCCTCGTCCACACATACGTCACCTATGACGGGACGCTGGATGTCGAGGAGTATATTGACGATGGAATTGTCGATCTGGCGCGCAGAGGGAAAGGCGTTGCGGCTGCCGAGGTCATCAATCGTACATTCGAGCTCCTGCACACGGTTGCTGGCAGGGATGCGCTAAAGCGATTCGAGAATGGTCGTCACACGGGGAAAGTCGGATTCGTTGGGCTAGAGGGGATCGCGGTCGGGGTGGCCAAGAACCTTGGTTCGATCCTTGCGCTTCCGGCACCGCAGGATTTCGTCCGGCTGAAAGTGCAAACGTTTTGGTCCCAACCACAAGCGGCAAACTTCACCTCTCCAGGGCTTCGCGGCACAACCCGCATCCAGAGGACGGTGCCGTTTGGCGAGGTTTGGTTCCACCCGTGAGCAAGCCTTATTCGGAAGCCGATTTTTCTGCGCAGATCATTGGAGATCGGTCCTGGCGACTCAGGGAAATATCCGACTTGAAAAACGCTGTTGTCAGGGCCGATGAAAATCTGCGCCGCGTGCTGCTGCGGGCTCTGATCACCATTTGCTACGCCCATTGGGAAGGATACGTCCGCTTTGCCGCCGGAAAATATCTCGAACACGTGGCTCTTCGGAAGCTCCAGTACGGCGAACTTGACCGTCAGTTTCTGAGGAACTATTTCTTGCCGCGACTTGGCGCGCTATCGGCGTCCAAGACGAGCCTTACGGAGCGCTGCACCTTACTGGACGAAATCTTGAGCTCGTCAGAGCGACGCTTCTCCCGCGTAAACGAGGACCTGATCAGCACCAGGGCCAATCTAAACTTCGACGTGTTTGCCGACATCTGCCTCGTTTGCGGCGTACCAATCCTATCCTTTGCCGGCAAGGCTACGTTCGTTGACGTCCTCCTTCTGAAGCGGCGTAACGCCATCGCCCACGGCGAGGAGACGTTGGTCGCTGTCGATGATCTCGACGAACTCTCGAACGAAACTGTGGCACTGATACGGGCTTTCGGCGACGCGCTGGAGAATAATGTCTACATGAAGATTTACCGGGCGGCATAGGTATTTTGAAGGCTAAGCAACCGAAGCCGGCTGCTCTCGGAGCTTCCGTTACCTGCTCGCCTGAGGTGAACGCGTTGCGGGCGCGATTTGAACAGCAAGGATCTTGGCAAGCGGGAGAGAGGGATGGTGGTTAGATCCGGTCGGAGCTGCATGGTTTTTCGCGTGTCCGCAAACCACCCCGCCGATGTCAGCGGCGTCATAGCCCTGATTGCGTCGGGCGCGGTTCGGGTGGCGGATATTCGCGCCATCCTGGGCAAGACCGAGGGGAACGGGTGCGTCAACGACTTTACCCGGGCCTACGCCCTCGGCGCGTTTCAGGCCGCGCTGTCGGGACCGTTGGGGTGTGCGCCTGAAGAGGTCGGGCGCCACGTAGCGATGGTCATGTCGGGTGGAACCGAAGGCGGCCTATCACCGCATTTCCTCATGTTCGTAGCTGACGTGGCGCAGGCTCAGCCGCGGCTCAGTCTGGCGATCGGCACCGCCCATACCCGCGTGTTCCGGCCGGAGGAAATCGGCCGGATGGCGCAGACCGAGGCGACAGCCGAGGCGGTTGCGGCGGCGATGGCCGAGGCGGGCATCGAGCACGCCGACAATGTGCACTATGTGCAGGTCAAATGTCCGTTGCTGACCGGGGAGCGCGTGGCCGAGGCGGCGGCGCGGGGGCAAGGCGTGGTGACCGCGGATACTTACAAGTCGATGGCATACTCCCGGGGAGCGTCGGCGCTTGGCGTTGGGTTGGCTTTGCATGAGGTGGCGAGCGGAGCGGTGGATGATGGTACCGTTTGCCGGCGGCTCGATCTGTGGTCGGGCCGGGCGAGCACCTCTGCCGGGATCGAGTTGATGCACAACGAGGTGATCGTGCTGGGAAACAGCGCCGCCTGGGCGAGCGACTCGGTGATCGCGCATCGGGTAATGCAGGACGCGATCGACCTGCCGGCCGTGGTGGGCGCGCTGACCGATGCAGGGATGGCGTGCAGCGGCCAGCTAAGCGATGCCGAACGGGAGCGGGTGCTGGCGGTGCTCGCGAAGGCCGATCCCTCCAGCACAGGGCGCATTCGCGGGGCGCGCCATATCATGCTGGACGACAGCGACATCAATGCAACCCGGCACGCGAGGGCGCTGGTAGGCGGGGTCCTGGCGGGCGTGGTTGGGCGGACGGACTTGTTCGTGTCGGGCGGTGCGGAGCATCAGGGTCCGGATGGCGGCGGCGTGATAGCGGTGATTGTCCGGCTGCGAGATGATCCGGTTTAGCCCTCGAGGGCGAGATGGCCGTGGTACTGCTCTCGCAGTTGGGTTTTTAGCAGCTTGCCGGTGGCGGTGTGCGGCAGACTGTCGACAAATATCACGTCGTCGGGCATCCACCATTTGACGATCCGCGAGGACAGAAATTCGAGGATGGATTGCTTGGTTGGTTCGCGCCCGGATTTGGGCTGGATCAGCAGCAGCGGACGCTCCTGCCAGACCGGGTGATGCACCGCGATGACAGCGGCTTCATGCACGTCCGGATGAGAAACAGCGAGATTTTCGATTTCAATCGACGAGATCCATTCGCCGCCCGACTTGATGACGTCCTTCAGACGATCGGTCAGTTGGACATAGCCGTCGGGATCGATCGTCGCGACATCGCCGGTGCCGAACCACCCATCGTTGTCAACGACCTTGCCGCCTTCGCCTTTGAAGTAACCTGAGAGCACCCAGTTGCCGCGGACCTTCAGTTCACCGACCGACTGACCGTCGTGAGGCAGTGTCTGGCCTTCCGGTCCGACCAACTTCAATTCGATACCGTAGACCTGACGTCCCTGGCGGACCTGCATGTCGACGATTTCGTCAGGCACGGCCGTGTCGTGCTTGGCTAAGGGAGTGCCAATCGTGACCAACGGACTGGTTTCCGTCATGCCCCAGGCATGTACCAGATAAACGCCAAGCAGATCACGGAGCTTCTCGATTGTAGTGCGCGGCGGTGCGGTGCCGCCGGCGAATACGCGCTTGAGTTTCAGTCGCGACAGGTCAAGTTGCTGCCGCCGTGGCTCCAGCCAGGCAAGGAAATTGAGCCAGATCGTGGGGACCCCGCCGGCCGTGGTGCAGCCTTCCTGGTCCAGAAGTGTGTAGATACTTTCTGGATCCAGCTTTGGTCCTGGGAGTACGAGCTTGGCGCCGCACATGGCGGCGGCGAACGGCACCGCCCAGGCGTTGGCGTGAAATAACGGCGCGATGACCAGGATCGAGTCGCGGGCGGAGAATGCGAAGGAGTCCGCCGCGCAGGCGGCGAATGCGTGCAGCAGGGTCGAGCGGTGGCTGTAGAGGACACCTTTCGGATTGCCGGTTGTTCCCGAAGTATAACAGAGCGTGGCGGCGATGTTTTCATCGAAGGTCGGCCATTCCAGTATTTCTTTTGCGCGGCCCAGGATGTCTTCGTAGCAGAGCAGATTTTTGAGCTTGACGTCCGGCATATCCCCGGCGCCGCAGAGGGCGATCCAGCCGCGAACCAGCGGCAAATGAGGTGCCAGTTGCTCCGCCAGCGGCGCGAGCACCGGATCGAAAAATACGTAGTGGTCTTCGGCGTGATTGATGATGTACTGAATCTGTTCGGGGAACAGACGCGGGTTGACGGTGTGCAGGACGCGACCGCTTCCCGTTACGCCATAGTGCAGTTCGAGGTGACGGAAACTGTTCCAGGCCAGGGTTGCGATCGGCTGGCCAAAACTGACGCCCAGGTTGTGCAGTGCATTCGCCAGACGCTTTGCCCGTGGCTCCACCGCTGCGTAGCTGGTTCGGTGTATTGCGCCTTCGGGGTCCCGCGAGACGATTTCGCGGGTTCCGTGCCAGGAGGCCGCGTATTCGAGCAGGCTCGAGATCAGGAGTGGGCGGTTTTGCATCAGGCCTTGCATACTATTTTCCTCCCGTTTACCG
>DASYBP010000129.1:0-7276 GCA_036500715.1 Rhodopila sp. | reverse complement strand
GTTTCTGCTCGCACTCGGCTATTCATCGCAGCGCGGCTACGGCCGCAACCACCCCTTCGCCGGCGAAATTCGCTACGGCGAGGTCGAGGTGGAATTTGCCGCCGAGGAGGTCGGCTTCGCAGTGCCCCTCGGCGGAATAGCGCTGACCGAATGCCAGATGGTCAACCAGTTCAAGGGATCGGCGACGGAGGCGCCGTGTTTTACGCGCGGCTATGGCCTCGCCTTCGGGCAGAGCGAGCGCAAGACCATGTCGATGGCGCTGGTCGATCGCGCCTTGCGCGCCCGAGAACTCGGCGAGGAAATTGGTGCCCCGGCTCAGGACGAAGAATTCGTGATGTCGCATTCCGACAATGTGCAGGCGACCGGCTTTGTCGAGCATCTCAAGCTGCCGCATTATGTGGATTTTCAGTCTGAACTCGGTCTGTTGCGCAAACTGCGTAAGGAGTTTTTTGAGGCGGCCGATGCCACCGAACCGCTGCAGGAGGCCGCGGAATGAACGCGCCGGCCTACAATTTCGCCTACCTCGACGAGCAAACCAAACGGATGATCCGCCGCGCCATCCTGAAGGCGATCGCGATCCCCGGCTATCAGGTGCCGTTCGCCAGCCGCGAAATGCCGATGCCCTACGGCTGGGGCACCGGCGGCGTACAGGTGACCGCGGCGATCCTCGGCCCCGATGACGTGCTGAAGGTGATCGATCAGGGCTCCGACGACACCACCAACGCGATCTCGATCCGCAAGTTCTTCGCCAAGACCGCCGGCGTCGCCACCACCACCTCCACGGCGCAAGCGACGGTGATCCAGACCCGGCACCGGATTCCCGAGGCGGCGCTGCATGGCGGGCAGGTGCTGGTCTATCAGGTGCCGATCCCGGAGCCGCTGCGCTTCCTCGAACCGCGCGAAACCGAAACCCGCCGCATGCATGCGCTCGGCGAATACGGGCTGATGCATGTCAAACTGTACGAGGACATCGCCCGCTTCGGCCACATCGCCACGTCCTATGCCTATCCGGTGAGGGTGAACGCCCGCTACGTGATGGATCCGTCGCCGACGCCAAAATTTGACAATCCCAAAATGGACAATTGTCCGGCGCTGCAGCTGTTCGGCGCCGGTCGCGAGAAGCGCATCTATGCGATCCCACCCCATACGTCGGTGGTGTCGCTCGATTTCGAGGATCATCCGTTCACCCGTTACCGGTTCGATGCGCCTTGCGCACTGTGCGGGGCGGACGATTCGTACCTCGATGAAATCGTCACCGACGACAAAGGCGGCCGGATGTTCGTCTGTTCCGATACCGATTACTGCGAGAGCCGCCAGGCCCAGGGTCATCGCGGCACCGAAAGCGCGGCTCCGCACAAGGAGAGGCCGCATGGCTGAGATCGAAAGTGCTGCGGATAGCGATCAGCCGCTGCTGGTCGCGGACGGCTTGAGCAAATCCTATGGCCGGCAGATCGCCTGCCGCGAGGTGTCCTTTGCGCTTTATCCGGGCGAAGTACTGGCGATCGTCGGCGAATCCGGATCGGGCAAAACCACACTGCTGAACGTCCTCTCCGGCCGCGCGACACCGGATCGCGGCATCGTCTGGTACCGCGATCCCGCCGGCCAGTTGCACGACGTCCATGCAATGCCGGCGCCCGCGTTACGGACATTGCACCGCTCCGACTGGGGGTTCGTGCATCAGGATCCTCGGCAGAATTTGCGCATGGCGATCAGCGCCGGCGGCAACGTCGGAGAGCGTCTGATGGCGCAGGGCGCTCGGCACTACCGGAACATTCGGCACGCCGCGCTGGACTGGCTGGCGCAGGTGGAGATCGACACCGACCGGATCGATGATCTGCCGCGGACATTCTCGGGCGGCATGCTGCAGCGGCTGCAGATAGCTCGCACGCTGGTGACGCATCCGCGGCTGGTGTTCATGGACGAACCAACCGGAGGGCTGGACGTCTCCGTGCAGGCGCGGTTGCTGGATCTGATCCGATCGCTGGCGATGCGGCTACAGATCGCGGTCGTGCTGGTGACACACGACCTCGCGGTGGCCCGCCTGTTGGCGCACCGGATCGCGGTGATGCAGCGCGGTCAGGTGGTGGAGACCGGGTTGACCGATCAGGTACTGGACGATCCGCAACATCCCTATACGCAGTTGTTGGTCAGTTCAGTGTTGAACGCATGACGGTCATGCTGCAAGCGCGGGCGCTGGCGAAGACGTTCACCTTGCATCTGCGTGGCGGGCTGCGGATCCCTGTCCTGGCCGGCGTAGACCTCGATGTCCATGCCGGGGAGTGCGTGGTGCTGACCGGGCCATCCGGCGCCGGCAAGTCCACCCTAATGCGTAGCCTGTACGGAAACTACCGGTCAGACAGCGGGCACATTCTGGTCCGCCACCGCGGTGCGATGATTGACCTGGCCTCGTCCGATCCCCGGACCATCCTGGCGGTCAGGCAGCACACCCTGGGCTACGTGAGCCAGTTCCTGCGCGTGGTGCCCCGAATCTCAGCGCTGGACCTGGTCGCCGAAATCAACAACGACCGTGAGGCGGCGCGCGCACTGCTGCTACGACTGAACATCCCGATGCGGCTGCATGCAATCCCGCCGGCGACGTTCTCGGGCGGGGAGCAGCAACGTGTCAATCTGGCCCGCGGCTTCATCGCCCGCCAGCCGATCCTGCTGCTGGATGAGCCGACCTCCTCTTTGGATGCCGAAAACCGTGCCGTCGTGGTAGAGTTGGTGCGGGATGCGAAAGCTAAAGGCACTGCGATCGTGGCGATCTGTCATGATGCTGATGTGCGGGATGCAATCGCTGACCGTTTGTTCGCCGTGACTCCCTACCAGGATGCTGCATGACACCAGAGACGATCCTGACCAACGCAATGCTCGTCCTGCGCGACGAGGCGCTGATGGGCACGATCGTGATGCACGGCGAGGTAATAGCCGACATCCAAACCGGGCCGTCACGGTCGCCCGCCGCGGTCGACGTCGGCGGGGACTATATCACTCCAGGTGTGGTGGATCTCCATACCGACAATCTGGAGCGCCAGGTCCAGCCCCGCAGCCTGGCGCGCTGGCCGTCCCGTTCCGCCATGGTGGCGCATGACGCGCAATGCGCCGCGGCGGGAATTACCACTGTGCTGGATGCGCTGTGCCTGGGCGACCTAGGCTTCGATGCGGAACGGATCAAGACGTTCCAGGACGGCGTAATCGATCTGGACGCACTGACCGCGGCCGGTCTGCTGAAAGCCAGCCACTTCCTGCATCTGCGCTGCGAGGTTCCGGCCGCCGATATGCTCGAACTGTTCGACCCGGTGGCTGATCATCCGCTGGTACGGATGATCAGCCTGATGGATCACAGCCCCGGTGTGGGACAATACGCCAATATCGATTTCTACCGCAGATTGCGCCGCCAGGGCGGGCTGGATGAAGCGATGGTTGAGCGCCGCATCCAGGAAATGCAGGCGCAGCGTGCGCGGCTGCGCGATCCCAATCGCCGTGCGCTACTGAACCGTGTGCGCGGAACCACGATCGCCATCGCCAGCCACGATGATCGGACCGAGGAAGAGATCGCGGAAAATGCCGCGGACGGGATACGGATCAGCGAATTTCCCGTCACCATGGAGGCCGCGGTCGCCGCCAAGCGCGCCGGCATGCAGGTGATCGCGGGCGCGCCCAACATCGTCCGCGGCGGGTCGCATTCCGGCAACGTGGCGGCAGTCGATCTGGTGCGGGCGCGGGCTGTGGACGCCTTTGCCTCTGACTATGTGCCGCCAAGCCTGATCGAGGCGGCGTTTCAATGCAGGCGCCAGGAAGGGATCACCTTGTCCGACGCCATCGCCATGGTGTCGAACCATCCCGCCCAAATGTCCGGGCTGCCCGACCGAGGCCGGCTAGAGTCCGGCTTGCGGGCCGACATGGTTCGCATCCGCCTGCACGAAGACCTGCC
This sequence comes from Rhodopila sp., assembly GCA_036500715.1. Classification (GTDB taxonomy): domain Bacteria; phylum Pseudomonadota; class Alphaproteobacteria; order Acetobacterales; family Acetobacteraceae; genus Rhodopila. Next base: position 3,342 of record DASYBP010000129.1, on the reverse strand, counting down.
GGTTGTGCGCCAGGTCTGGCGCGGCGGAGAGCGCGTGATTTGATGACTGCCAGGATTGCGGTCTATTACGCCCCCCTGCCCGACGATCCGCTGACCACATTGAGTGCATCGTGGCTGGGTCGTGATCCGGTTACCAACGCGCCGGTGCCGCAGCCGGCCCTTGACGGCATTGCGGAAGTGACGGCCGAACCGCGCCTCTACGGGTTCCATGCGACGCTGAAACCGCCGATGCGCTTGGCCGACGGGACGGATTGGCGCGGCTTGGTGGGGGCCATGCGCGCCCTGGCGGCCGATATCGCGCCGTTTGCGTTGCCGCCGCTGGCGGTGGCGGATCTTCATGGCTTCCTGGCGTTGCGCGAGATGGTTCCGTGTCCGCCGCTGCAGGCACTGGCCGACGCGTGCGTGGCGCGGCTCGATTTGTTTCGCACGCCTCTGTCCGCCGACGAATTGACACGGCGGCGGCGCGCCAAGCTCTCCGCCGAACAGGACGCGATGCTGATGCGGTGGGGCTATCCGTATGTGTTCGGCACCTGGTTTTTTCACATGACACTGACCCGGCGACTGTCGGATGCAGAAAAGCCGGATATCCGAACGGCCGCCGAAGCGTGGTTTGCGCCGGCGCTGGCGGTTTCTCGCAGCGTGGAAGACATCTGCCTGTTCACCCAGGCCGGGCCTGACGCCGCTTTTACGCTGGCGCAGCGATTTCGGCTGCGCGGAAAGGTCTGACCGCCACCGGTTGAGAGTTTCAGCGTTTACTTGCCTGCGCAGCCAGCCCGGCCAACTTATGACTGTGAAAATCATGCCCGTATTCGGCGTATTGCAGTCCATAATACGCCGCGAAAAAGAGGACGACGGTGGTTGCGAAAGCCGTGCCTGCCGTGCGGGCTCGGCGAAACAGGCCGCTGGTATTGTCATGGAGCCAAAGATGCAGCCGTGTAGGCCCATGGATGAACATAGCCCCGAACGCGATCAAGATGGGTAAATGACCAATCGCATCTATCTTGCCAAAATCAAGGATTGCTGAAGTAAAGATTGTGCCCAGTCCAATAATGGCGAGGCGCAGCAGGCCAAGCCCAGTCAGGATATAGAAAGCGAAGGCAAATTCAACGAATCCAGCCACCACCATGAAATCATCGGGTGCTAGGCCAAATGTCAGATAGGGACGCTCCGCAAGCAAAGGGAATGTCCACTGCGGGTAAGCCCATTTCTCGACTGCACCCCACATCAGGCTGACACATATGGAGACATGGAGAACCAGCATACGCTGTGACCGCAGCCGTCCCTTGGCGAACGACGTCAATCCCAGATAGGCAGCGAGGCCCAGAAACATCGGATAATCGGAAAGGTGGAAGACGCCGTAGAGTGAAACGCCGTAGCCATAGAGCACGAGGATGCCAAGGCTTCCCAGCGCGCAGGTGGGCGCCGCGAGCATGCTGCTGGCGATGCCAAGCTGGATCCAGGCCGGCCAGTCGGCGACGGTATGTAATTCTGGTGTAAGAATGGTCCCCCCTGTTGCGAACAGCGCCATGAAGAAGGCGCCGGTTCCGGCTCTTACCAGTCGTTCCTCGAGGTCCTCGCGCCGGCCAGGAGCGGAGATTGCACCCAGTCTGGCCGCTACGAGCCGGTCGCACAGAAACGCTCCGACGATCAGCAGGGTAAATCCGGCGCACGCCAGCAGGAAATGCTGGCTGAGGACACCGCTGAGGGCGGTTGGCGGGGCGGAGACGTCATATGGCTCAAACCACTTGACGTGTGCCCAGGCTGGGTTCGGCAGGAGACTCACCGCCGCGGCAGCAGTCAAGATCGCCTTGAGTAGTGTCAAACGCAACCGCATTGCCGGACGTGCGTCGCATCTGCTGTCCGGCACGACCGGGTCCATCATATCGTTCCCGTTATATAACGCCATGTTGAACTCCCTTTTTGGGACCACTCGACTGAATGCATGTTCCGTTTGAGAAATCAGATGGATGCCGCAGGCAAATACGGGCCCCTCAAACAAGGCGAGAAATCATCATCAACAGGATGAAGGCAGATACCGAGCCGGCGATTGGTAAGGCGATCCGAAGAATCGGTGATGGCGGCGCAGAGAGAAGCCTGTTCATGAATTCCTCCTGAATAAAAGCGGAACCGTTGGGTCCCGCGCTTTATGTGTCGGAGGAGTCATGAAAAGATGTACAACGCGTCACAGGTCGTGCCGCTTGCTAGGTACGATGGCCGTCGAAGGCCTCACTCACTGCTGCAAAGCTTAGGTCAAGTCTCTTCAGCCGGAGAGGTATTGCAGGCCGCCCGTGGCCCGACAGCACCGGGTCCGGGGGCATCAGCGTCCTCGGCCAGGTACAAGCCGAAGCCCGGCTCGGTTTTCGGCAGTGTCAGCATGGGTGGATCCCGTCGGGCTCGATGCCAACGGCACAGTTACGTACGCCAATCCGGGCACGCCGCCTCCGACAGCCCACACCGCCAGGCCTCCGCGGGCTTGGGCGCCTGGACATGATTAGCGTTCAGTCCCCTCGGCCGGTATGAAACAGCCGTCTTGGCGGCACGGAAAGGGGAAGCCAATGGCGAACGATGCGGCTTTGGCGTGCCTGTTTGGCGCTCTGGACACCCTGGCGGCGATCGCGCGCCACATGGATCCCGGGCGGCTGAAAGCACTGATCGGGGCACTCGGCGATCGGGACGCGGGGCTGGCGATAGCCGCGGCTGGATCACCCAGCCCAATCGCGACGGCCGCCGGTCTGGCTTTGCGAGCGCACGCCGGCTTGCGGGCCGCGCCCGACGCCGATAATCCTATGATGCAGGCCTATCGGGCCATGCGGCAGTACTACCGGTCACTGGAGGCTCTGGCACCGCTGACCGAGATCGAACCGGCGGTCAGTCGTTACTTTCTCGAGCCAGACTTTCGCGACGATGCCGCGCTGCTGCGACGGCTGGCCGAACCGCCGCATCCGGATTCCGGCACCTTCCATTTTGATAACGAGACTGAACAGCGCGGCGGATTCTCGGTCTATGTCCCGTCTTGGTACGACCCGTCGCGATCCATGCCAGTAATAATGGGACTGCATGGCGGTTCCGGTCACGGGCGGCTGTTCATCTGGAACTGGGTTGCGGAAGCGCGGTCGCGCGGGGCTATCGTCATCGCGCCGACAGCGGTGGGCAGTACCTGGTCGCTGATGGAACCAGACGTCGACGTCCAGAATTTCGCTCGGATTCTGGACCAGGTGAGCGCGCGATGGAATATCGATCCGGCGCGCATGTTGCTGACCGGCATGAGCGACGGTGGCACGTTCACCCTGGTCAGTGGACTGGCGGACGACTCGCCGTTCACCCATTTGGCGCCCACCGCGG
>DASYBP010000128.1:0-5171 GCA_036500715.1 Rhodopila sp. | reverse complement strand
GCTGGTCGTGGCGCTGTTCACCATCCGGCACCGCACGCTTCACGACCTTCTGAGCGGACTGGTCGTGGTGCGGGCCCAGGCGTTGACCGCGGAAGATAGAAGCTGGAACATGTACGGTGGAACGTCTGCCCCATGACAATGTACAAACCGCCGCGCCGGCCACAGTTCTTCTACACCACCGCGCCCCTGCCCTGCCCCTATCTGGCCGGACGGACCGAACGCAAAGTCGTAACGGAAATCGTCGGGCCGGACGCCGAGGCACTGCACGATCGGCTGTCCCGCGCGGGCTTCCGTCGCAGCCACAACATTGCCTACGCGCCTGTCTGTCCCTCCTGCCAGGCCTGCGTGCCGATCCGCATTCCGGTGGACACGTTCCAGCCGGGTCGGACTCTGCGGAAGATCACGCGGGCAAATGACGGGCTCGAAGGATATCGTGTGCCGGCCCGAGCGACGACGGAACAGTTTCAGTTGTTCCAACGCTATCAGTTGCTGCGCCACGGCGACGGCGACATGGCCAGCATGAGCTTTTATGACTATCGCGCGATGGTCGAGGATACCCCGGTGGAGACCTTCATCATCGAGTTTCGTGACGAGCAGGACCGGCTATTGTCCGCGTGCCTGGCCGATCAGCTTGGTGACGGGCTGTCCGCGGTCTACAGCTTCTTTGCCCCAGGGCTGGAAAAGCGCTCCCTGGGCACTTACGCAGTGCTCTGGCTGATCGAGCGCGCCAGGGCTCTGGGGTTACCGTACGTTTACCTGGGCTACTGGGTACCCGAGAGCCGCAAGATGGCCTACAAGGCTCGCTTCAAACCCAGCGAAGTGCTCGTCGGCGGGACGTGGCGAATGCTGGCGGACGCGGACATGGTCGGCAGCGGCGCTTCGGAAATGACGATGGTGACGGAATCGGCCGGTTGACAGGGTCGCCCCGGCCGGACCCTGACTGGTTGATCTGGGCGCGCGAAATGCAGGCCCTTGCGCAGACCGGACTGGCGTTCAGCAACGATCCGTTTGATCGTGGCCGATACGCCGCGCTGTCGCGTCTGTCGGCCCAGATCGCCGCGAGGCACAGTTGCGCGGACCCGCGGTTCATCGAGGGACTATTCGACGCCCAGAGCGGCTACGCCACGCCGAAAGTGGGCGTTCGGGGCGCGGTGTTCGACACCGCCGGACGTATCCTGATGGTACGCGAGGTGGTCGATGAGAACCGCTGGACGCTGCCTGGGGGCTGGGCGGATGTGAACCAGACACCTGGTCAGTCGGTGGTCCGGGAAGTGTTTGAGGAGTCCGGCTACAATGTTCGCGCGGTGAAGCTGGCCGCGGTTTGGGACCGGGCGCGGCAGGCGCAGCCCGCGACGGCGTTTTCAATCGTGCGGATGTTTTTTGTTTGCACGCTCGAAGGTGGAGAGCCAACGACCAGTCTCGAAACCAGTGAGGTCGGATGGTTTGCGGAAGGCCAGGTACCGGCGGATTTGTCGCTGCGGCGAACGCTCCCCTGCCATATCAGCCGCATGTTCGCGCACTGGCGAGACCCCGGGCTCCCGACCGAGTTCGATTAACCGGGTCCTACAGAATGCGTTCTATTTCAGGTGCGCCAGACTGAGCCAGGCCTCGCTCTGCATTTCGTCCAGCCGCGAGGCGGTTCGTTCGAACATGTTCGCGCTCCTGCCCGATTGGTACAGTTGATCCGGCGAGGCGTCGGCAGAGGCGATCAGCTTCACCCGCTGGTCATAAAGCGTATCCACCAGCACGATGAACCGCCGGATGGGATCGTCGTTGTCCGGTGACAGACGCGGGATGTGATCCAGGATCAGCGTGTGAAAGTGTGCGGCGATCGCCAGATAGTCGCCAGCGCCCAGTGCTGTGTCGCACAGGCTGTCGAAGTCGAAGCGCGCAACACCATCAGCGGTTTGTGAGACGACCAGCTCCCGCCCCATCACCGTCAAGGTCACCGGTCTGATCTCCGAACCGCCGGTCAGACGCCGGAAGGTTTTGTCCAGTTCGCGGCGGGCCTGGTCGTCCGCCGGTACGAGCCAGGTACGCAGGCCTCGCAACCGCTCCCGCCGGTAATCCCGCGCTCCGTTCATGACCAGAAGTTCGAGTCTTTGCTTGATCAACGCGATGAACGGCAGGAATGCGTCACGGCCCGGCTGACCCTTGAAGAGGTCGTCCGGTGTAATGTTGGACGTCGTCACCACGACGACGCCGCGATCGAACAGCGCCTGGAAAAGCCGCCCCAGGATCATCGCATCGGCGATGTCGTTGACCTGAAATTCGTCGAAGCACAACAGCGCCGATTCGGCTGCGATCTGGTCGGCCAGCGGCGGAATTGGGTCAGCTACGTCCGGATGCGCCCGCCTCCAGGCGTGGAGGCGCGCATGCGCGTTCTGGATGAAGCGATGAAAATGGACGCGCCGCTTGCGCGCCACCCGCGCGGTGTCGAAGAACAGATCCATCAGCATGGATTTCCCGCGGCCCACCTCGCCCACGAGATACAGTCCGGTCGGCACGTACTCCTCGGCATGGCGCCGGCGCATCAGGCGCGACAACACACCGCCGCTGGCCACTGGAATCGGCTTCGGATCATAATCGCGCAGCCGCTCCCACAGGTCCTGAAGGTGATCGACCGCCACCGCCTGCGCTGGGTCAGCCGCCAGCGAGCCGTTGGCGATCATCTCTTGGTAGGCTGGCAGCGGGCCGGCCTGTTGCGACGGGCGAAAGGGTCTGTCCATGGCCGGGTGCGGTGGAGATAGCCTGTCTCGACGCGAACGCCTAGACTCTCGATGCTATGACCGCCCCACCCCTGCCCGCCGTTCTTCCGACCGTGATCGATCTCGTGCAGCAGGCCGGGGCCTGGCTTGCCGCCGAGTTCGGCCGGCCAGATGGTCCGCGTTTCAGTGATACCGACAGCGCGCCGATCGACCGAGAGGTCGAACTGTTTCTGCGCAAGCAGCTGACCGGGCTGCTGCCGGCGCGATTCGTCGGCGAGGAGGAGGGTGTTCTGGCCGCCGAGGCAAATGGCTTTTGCTGGGTCGTCGATCCGCATGATGGCACCCGGGCGTTCCTGGAGGGTCGGCGCGGCAGTGCCATCTCGGTCGGGCTGCTGCACCGGGGGATTCCGGTCCTAGGCGTGGTCTATGCGCCAACCAGCCCGGATCGCGGTCCCGACCTGATCGCCTGGGTTCAGGGCGGCGAGATCACGCGCAACGGCAGCCCGGTGCCAATCAATCTGAGCCGCCGCGACCTGGCCCCGGCCGACGTCGTGTTTCTCAACCATGGCGCCGGCCAGCGGCCGGTCTGGAGCAGCACCGCCTGCGCCCCGGCGCGCTTCATGCCGCTACCTTCCATCGCTTATCGGCTGGCCAGGGTCGCCGTCGGGGACGGCATTGCGACCTTGACGCTGCGGCCGGTCAATGCCCACGACATCGCGGCCGGCCACGCGCTGTTGATCGCAGCGGGCGGTGTTCTGGTGGCCGAAGACGGCCTGGAGGTGACCTACGGCGAGCATGGAGGCAGCCGGCCTTTTGCCTGCTTCGGCGGCGCGCCCGCGGCCGTGGCGGCGTTGCGGGCGAGGAAATGGCGCGGCGCAACGGAGCCTAGACGCGACCCGAAAGTCACCCTGACCTGGCCCCGCATGGCGGAAGGCCAGCGCTTCGACCGGGCATTGGGCTGCATGCTGGGACTGTTGATCGGTGACAGCCTGGGATCGCAGTTGGAATTCCAGGCCGCGGAGACGATCCGCGCGGAGCATCCCGCCCCCGTCACCGATCTGGCGTCCAGCCCGGTGTGGCAGACCCAGGCCGGGCAACCGACCGCTGCCGGCGAACTTGGACTGACCCTGGCAAGGAGCCTGGTGCGCATGGGCCGCTATGATGCCGAAGACGCCGCCACGGCCTATGGGCGGTGGTACGCTAGCGAGCCTTTCGATTGTGGCCACTCCAGCCGCCTGGCGTTTGGTGCGGCGGCAGCGGCCGTCGCAGACAAGGCGCAGGCCGCCCGAAGCAGCGCGGACCGCGGCAGTCAAGGCAACGGGTCGCTGACGCGGATCGCACCGATCGGCGTCTGGGCGCGCAATCCCGACGAAGCCGCCCATTTCGCCGGCGAGGACTCGTTTTTGTCGCATCCGCATCCGATTTGCCGGGCCGCCTGCGCCGCCTTGGCCGCAGCCATTTCCGCCGCGCTGTTCGGGGCCGATCGGGCGCGCATGATGGCCACCGCGCTGCGCGTCGCCGACGCGGCCGGCGCCGAAGCCGCGCCGGTCGTAGCGGCGCTGCATCGTGCCGCCGCCGGCGTTGTGCCCGTGGATTTCCAGCGCCCTGTGGGCTTGGCGCTGACCTCGCTGCAAAATGCGTTTTTTCATTTGGCCGCCGACACCCGGATGGAGCCCGCGCTGATCGAAACCGTCGGCCGTGGCGGCGATGCCGCTGACAACGCGGCAATTGTGGGCGCGCTGCTGGGCGCCGCGGACGGGCGCGGGTTACTGCCGGTCCGCTGGGCGATGCCGGTTTTGACCTGCCGTCCCGATCAGGGGCTGCACCCGGCACGACCCAGACCTGATGAATACTGGCCCGACGACCTTCTCGACCTGACCGAGGCTTTGCTGCTAAGCCGCGCGCCGTCATGATCGAACTCGATTACGCCAGACTCACTGCCACTCCGGTCGCGACTGATCCCTTCCCGCATGTTGTCGTGCGCGGGTTTGTGCCGTTGGCCAGCCTGGATGCGATACGCGCCGACCTCCCGCCACTCGGCAAGCGGGGTTCCTTTCCGGCCGGTTCCGTCCGGCTCGGCCCCTATGCGGCGGCGCTCATGACAGCACTGGAAGGCCCCCTGCTTAGGGCCGCCATCGAGCGCCTGTTCGGGCTGGATCTGCACAATGCGCCCAGCATGCTCACCCTGCGTGGCTGGACCAGCGACCGGGACGGACGGATCCATTGCGACTCGTTGGCGAAGCGGGTCACGGTGCTGCTGTATCTGAACCCGGAAACCGACGCCTGGAGCCGCCAGCAAGGCTGCCTGCGGCTGCTCCGCGGGCCGGGGGACCTCGAGGATTTTGCCGTCGAAGTGCCGCCCGTCGATGGCACGTTGCTGGTGTTCCCGAACGGGCCGGCGACCTGGCATGGACACCGTCAGTTCGTCGGGCAGCGTTACAGCGTGCAACTCAATTATATGAC
>DASYBP010000127.1:0-5589 GCA_036500715.1 Rhodopila sp. | reverse complement strand
CAGGTGGAGGCGCTGGACGCCCTCGCCGTGGCAGGCGGGGTGACCGGACCATGAGCTACGAGGCGCCATTCGCCGGGATCAAAGTCATCGATCTCAGCCAGGGAATCGCCGCCCCGTATGCGGCCATGCTGCTGGCACAGTACGGCGCGACTGTCATCAAGGTGGAGGTGCCGGACGGCGGCGATTGGGTGCGGGTCAGCGCGCCGCAGCCCGGCGGCAACACTTCGCTGTCGGTGATGGGCAATCTTGGCAAGCAAAGCATCGGCCTCGACCTGAAGTCGCCCGAAGGCTGCGCGGTGCTGTGGCGGCTGCTGGAGGGTGCCGATGTCTTCATGGAGGGCTTTCGCGCCGGTGTGATCAAACGGCTGGGTTTTGGTTACGAGGCGGTATCGGCGAAGTTTCCAAACATCCTGTACCTGGCGATGTCCGGCTTCGGCCAGACCGGGCCGTATGCGGATCGGCCGGCGATGGATCCGGTGCTGCAGGCGCTCAGCGGTTTCATGGCGGAGAACCGCGATCTGAACGGACGGCCGATCAACATTGCCTCGATCCAGGTCGACCTCATGACGGCACTCTTCGCATTCCAGGCGCTGTCGGCGGCATTATATGCGCGGCGCGACGAAAGACGTGGCCGCTTCATCGAGGCCAGCCTCATGCAAGGGGCAGCGTGGCTCAACAGCTACGCGACGCTGCAGCGGGTAATCTACGACGGCGATCCGCCGGCGGCGCGGGCGCACCGCGGCGTCTATCCGACGGCGGACGGGTGGATTCTGGTGATCGTGGCCGGGCGCCGGGGATGGGGCGACTTCTGCCAGGCGTTGGAACGGCCGGAGCTTGGCGACGACAAGCGGTTCACCACGGTAATGGGCCGGGTCGCCAATTCAGCGGAACTGGTGCCGATCCTGAGCGAGATCCTGGCGGCGCGACCGAACGCGCACTGGCGGGCGCGGTTTACCGCGCATGGAGTGATGCACTCCATCGCCAACGGGTCGCTCGACTTTCTGCGTGACCCGCATGTCGAAGCGACCGGGCTGTTCAGCTACCTGGCGCAACCTGGTCTGGCAATGCCGTTGCCGATCCCGAGTATCCCGGGCGCGCCGGCGCTGGAGAGCGGCACGCCACGTGCCACGGCCCCGCTGTCGGGCGCCGACACCGACGCGGTGCTGCGGGCGCACGGCTACGGCGCCGCGGAAATCGAGACTCTGCGGGCTCAGGGGGTGGTGTCCGGGCCGAACCGGGAGGCGTGATGCCCCGGGCAGCGCTCCGGGCGAGGCTGGCATAATCGCGAAACCATGCATGAAAACAAGTTATTTCTATACGGAGCGTATTCGGCAGCATTACAATCTTTTTCTCGCTTTATTTCCGTCAGTGTATGGAAAATCAATCTTACATCTGCGACAGGATGAGAATCGCTGACCTTGTCGTGGAGAATGCCGGATGATGCTACTCGCCCTGATCCCGTCCCGGACGCCATCGCCGCTGCTGACGCTGGCCTGCAGCGTGGTACTGCTCCTGGCGCGGGCGCCGGCCTGGGCGGCAGACGGTCTTGACCTGACGCTGCCGCAATCGAGCCTGCCGGTGCAGCCGGTCGCCGACATTGCTCCGCCAGCCGATACCGGTGGCGGCGATGGTATTCTGGCGGCGTGGCACGCCTGGGTAGCGCAGGCGCGAGCGACGCAACCATATTGGGCCACCCCGGTGGCCACGACAACGGGGCTGCTCGAACAACGGATTCGCTTCGATGTCGACCTGCAGCATTCCGGAAACGGCACCAGCACCACCGATATTGACGGCGGCAAGGGCCTGGACCTGATCGTCAACCCGACCACCGAGGTCCAGTTCGCCGCGCCCCCCTACTTCATCCGTTCCGGCGTCGCTGGGACCGGTAAGTCCGACAAAGGTGCCATCCCGTCACTAGCCGGCTTCAATGACTGGGCCTTCCTTCGCATCAAGGAGCGGCTTGCAAGCAGTCCCAATGACGAGGGGAACTATCTGCTGTCCGCCTTTCTGCAGGTCCAGGCGCCCTCGGGCATCGCCAGATTGACCTCCGACTCGTGGGAGTGGTTGCCGACGATTGCGTTCGGAAAGGGCTGGGGCGCGTTCGATATCCAAGGGACCGTGGGCGGCGTCATCCCGGCGTCACATGCGGACATTATCGGCTATCAGGTGGCGACCAATGTCGCGTTCCAGTACCACATAATGCCTGTGTTCTGGCCGGAACTGGAGGTGAATTGGACCTACTACGCGAACGGCCAACGCGGTGGGCTGAATCAAGTCTATCTAACGCCGGGCCTGGTAGTCGGGCGGATCAGGCTTCCGAACGATTTGGGGCTCACCTTTGGCGTTGGCTATCAGTCTGCGATCGCGCCCTCCTATATCGCCAAACCGCAAACCCCAGCCTTCAACCACGCCTGGATTTTCACCACGCGGCTGAATTTCTAGGGTGGTCCGCACGGGCTTATTGGACACAACGCCATGTCATCGATCACCACCGAATTCGCCGAAGCGCTTGGCACGGTTCGCACTCCCGGCGCCTTCTTTACCGCTGGGGCGCAGCAGATGCTTGCGCCAGGCCTCGAGGTCGAACGGGTGGGACCCATTGGCCTGCCTCTGCCCGTGGTGCAGGGCGAACAGCTTGTTGCTGTTGCCGAGTTAGCTCCGTACGGCCACGGTGCGGATACGGTGACCGATACGACGGTGCGCCGAGCCTGGCAGATCGGCGCCGACCGGGTCCGCTTCAGAAGCACGCACTGGACCGGGACGCTGCAGTCGATCGTCACGCGCGTCGCCGAGGGGCTCGGCGTGGCGGATCCAATCGACGCTGACCTCTATAAGCTTTTGATCTACGACCGGGGGAGCTTCTTTGTCCCGCACCGCGACACAGAAAAAAGCCCGGGCATGTTCGCGACCCTTGTGCTGGTGCTGCCGTCGGTGTCCGAGGGCGGCGGATTGGTGGTGCGTCACCGCGAGCAGGAGGCGCGGCTTGATCTGATCGCCGAGGACGCCTCGGAGGTCGTCTTTGCGGCCTTCTACGCCGACTGCCTGCACGAGGTGCTGCCGGTGACTGCCGGGTATCGGCTGGTTCTGGTCTACAACCTGACCCGCCGCGGACCCGGGCGCCTGCCCCAGGTGCCGAATTACGACGGCGAGGTGGCCATGGTCACCGAACGGCTGGAGCGATGGGCCACGGCCTTGCGTGAGGGGGACGAGGTCGAACCTGTCAAGCTGATCTATCCCCTGGAGCATGCCTATACGCCTGCCGAACTGGGCTTCGGAGCGTTGAAGGGGGCTGATGCCGGCGTTGCGCGGGTGGTGGTGGCGGCCGCCGAACGCGCCGGGTGCGCGGTACATATCGCGCTGATTTCCATCGAGGAAAGCGGCAGTGCAGAGCACACTGGCGGTTTCTCCTACTCAAGCCGTGGCCGCTATGACGATGAGGATGAGGATGATAAGGAGTTCGAGGTCCTGGAGGTCGATGATCGGTCCGCCGTTGCGGCGCACTGGCGCCGCCCCGACGGAGAGTTGTCGCCGCTGACCGAACTTCCGGTGCGAGAGGAAGAATTCTCGCCGCCGCTGACCTTCGACGAGCTTGAGCCGGATGAAGAACACTTCCGGGAGGCAACCGGCAACGAGGGTGCCTCTTACGAGCGAACGTATCGCCGGTGCGTGCTGATCCTGTGGCCGCACGATCGGCTTCTGGCGGTGATCGATCAGGGTGGTTTGCGGGTCACGCTGCCATTCCTGGAGGACCTGGCAAATCGCTGGGTCGCCGATCGCGATGCTTCGGTCCGAATCCAGGCCGCCGCGTTGTCGGAACGGATGATCGCCGGCTGGCCGATGAGCGAATGGTATCCAAGCCGGGACAACGGACCCACTGAGGCGGGTCGGTTCCTCGCAACTCTGATCCGGCTGGATGACAGGGCGCGGCTGGACGCGTTTTTGACCGCACTCGCTGAGCGGCGCGGTTTCGATATCGGCGACATCGCGGATATCGTGGAGGCGTTGCGCGTCTTGCCGGCGGATCGGGCAGCCGTACTGGCAGACCGGTTGATCGATGGGGCGGCCGAGACCGCTCTGGGCGCTTGCAGTGGATTGCTGGCGCGGGTCGCGGGGTGGAATCCCGCGGTTGGTTTGCCAGCCGCACGAACCATGGTCGGCGCTTTGCCGGGCGATCCGTCGCGTGTTTCGCCATCACTGAGCTGGCATCGCGTTCCAGGCGTGAACCCGGCGTTCGTTGTCGATCTGTTAACCGCGTTGGTGAGGATCGACGCGACACTGGCTGCGCTGGCGGTTGACCATGTCCTCGACTGGCCGGGCGCATACGATTTCGATACCGTTCTGAATCCAGCGGTGCTTGTGCTGTTGGGCGAACAACTTGCGACGAGTCAGCCGGCGATAGAGCAGTTGCGCTCAGCATGCGCCTTGCATCTGGACCGACGGATCGGACTGCCGCTGGAACCGCCCGATGACTGGCGGCGGGACAACATAGTGGGATGCAACTGCGATGATTGCCGAGCTTTGGCGCGATACTTGGGTGATGCGACACAGTCTGTATGGGTGTTCGGTGCGGCGCAGGCGAGGCGCAGCCACCTGGAGGCGACGATCCGCCACCGCCAATGCGACGTAGACTTGGTGACGGAAAAGCGCGGCAGCCCGCACCGTCTGGTCTGTACCAAGAACCAGGCGAGTTACCTGCGGCGCTGTGCGCAGCGCGAAAACGATCTCAAACAGCGGGCTCGGCTGGAGTGATATCGTTACTTGTTAGTTTCTATACTGCTACCGCGTTGGCGAATAGCCGTCGGTCAACGTTCGCAGAAATGCCACCAGATCGTCCACTTCGGCATCTGTCAGGTGCCGCGGTGTGCCGAACGGCGGTTCGGCGGTTATATTCCCCTGGTAGGCAACCGGCAGGTCGCTCGGAGCCTTGGCGTCGGTATCTCGTTGTGCGTAGAACGCAACAGCATCGCGCAAGGTGTGAAAAATCCCGTTGTGGTAGAAGCTTTGCTTCAAGGCAACGTTGCGCAAGGTCGGCGTTTTGAACAGGCCGCAGTATCTGGCTTGTCCGGCAAGGTCTTGACGTTGCGGGCCGCAGAGGCCGAGGTCGACGTACGCTGGGTCGGCATTGGCGGGAATCTCCGGATTGCGCGGAAGTCCGAGAGCGACGAAGCCGAAATCGGTGAACAGCGGCTGCCGACCGTCCCGCGTCGCGGCGCTGCGATGGCACGGCGCGCAATTGCCTTTCGCGGGGTCGTTGAAGACCGCCAATCCGCGGGCTTCCCGCTGGGTCAAGGCGACGGTGCCACGCAGGAAGGCGTCGTATTTGCTGCTGAACGGACCGAAGGTGGAGGGGGTCTGCTGGTAGAACTCCAGCGCTTCGGTGATGGCGGCGAAGGCGTGCGGCGGATCGGCGAAAACCGACTGCCCATACAACTGTCTTACTTGATCGGCGTAGACCGCGCGCCCGACCGCGGCGACCACGGCGCCGGGGTTGGGATTAGCCATTTCCTTTCTGTCAAATAAGGGCAATAACGCCTGATCACGGAGCCGGTCGACACGGCCGTCCCAATCCCGCCCGCCGGTGGGTCCCTG
>DASYBP010000126.1:0-2962 GCA_036500715.1 Rhodopila sp. | reverse complement strand
TTCGCAAGCTGACCGCCACTGGCTCTTCCGGCCTATGCACGATATCCCGCGCCCTGTAACGCGCCCGATAGTTACGCTGAAAGGTGCCGAGAGGGCGACCACGCAAGCCGCAATCAGCGCCAAGTGCCGAGTCGGGTGGTGAGGCAATTTCGCTTCAAGACGACACTACGGCAACGTCAGCGCCCCCCCTTCAGCGCGCCCGTCAGATCACCCAGTTCCGGCTCGTGATGCGCCGCCAGTGCCGCGTCGCGTTCCGCGATCCCTGGCAACACCGGCAGGTTCCATCTATGCGTGATAAAACGCAGGATCGAGGTCGTATCGTACTGCGTATGGTCCACGCTGCCCATCTTTGCGAAAGGCGAGATGATTAACGCCGGAACCCGCGTCCCCGGTCCCCACCTGTCGCCCTTGGGCGGCGCGACATGATCCCACCAGCCGCCGAACTCGTCATAGGTCACCACAACCAGCATATGGTCCCACTGCGGGCTCGTCCGCAAAGCCGTCAGCACCGCGGCGATATGCCGGTCGCCGTCGGCGATGTTGGCATAGGAGGCATGTTCGTTCACCGATCCCTGAGGCTTGTAGAATGCCACCGGCGGCAGCGCGCCAGCCTGGATGTCGCGCAGAAACCGCGAATCCGGCAGCACCTGCGGATCGGTGACGACCCCGGCGTCCAGCAGATGCGCCGCCCGGTTCGCCCGGCCCGAAGGCGTCGCAGGATCGAACGTGGCAAAATAGTTGAACGGCTGATGATGGTATTGAAAGTTCGGGCTGGCTTTGGACAGACCCGCCGCGAACGGCGGATGCGACAGCGCGAAATCCCAGGCGCCCGCATAGTAAGCCCAGCCGATACCGGCTGCACTCAGCAGATCGCCAATCGTCGTCGCGGTCTGCGGCACCAGCGTGGTGGCCGACTTCAGATCCACCGATTGCTGCGCCGCATCGGCGTTCCCGCTGGGCGGGTAGGGCGCCATCATCGTGTTCACCGCGTAAAAATCCGGCGTCAGGTTGCCGGAGGCCGCGAAG
Organism: Rhodopila sp.; assembly: GCA_036500715.1. Taxonomy (GTDB): domain Bacteria; phylum Pseudomonadota; class Alphaproteobacteria; order Acetobacterales; family Acetobacteraceae; genus Rhodopila. The sequence continues at coordinate 1,936 of DASYBP010000126.1, read as the reverse complement.
ACCGGCGGCCCGTCCAGCGCCGAGGCCGGCGAATTCCGCGCCGCGACCAGCGTCACGCCATCCGCGGCGACGATTGTTCCGCTGGGGTCCCTGCCGCCATTGGGGTTATGGCCATCATGTCCGTAATAGGGTGCGCAGGCGCAGATCAGGAAAAAATGGTTGAGATACGATCCGCCAAACGCGCCCTGGAAGAAATTATCCGCCAGAACGTATTGCCGCGCCCAGCCCCACAGCGGCATGTCGGACTCAGAACCCGGCGGGAAGTACCCCATCGTCATGCCGCCCGAATCCGCCCAGGCTGCGAACTGGTTGTTGGCGCCACCATTGATCTGCATCTGGTGCTCGTAGAACCGATGCCAAAGGTCCCGGTTGGTGTAGCGCCGCGGATCCGAGTCGGCCGGCCCTCCCGTCCGGTACAAAGCGCCCACGTCATACGGGTGGTTGAAGCCGCCGAGGAACTCCGCCGTTTGCCCTTGGGTCAGGCTGATCGGGGCCGCTGGCGCGCCCGACATCACCTTGTTGCCGGTCCCACCCCAGACCGCCGGCAGCCCGCGCAACGGCGTGCCGTCGCGGTCGAGTTGGATCACCGACTCGGACGACGCATTTGCCAGGCCGTCGGCGCCGGGAAACATCCCATACAGGTTGTCGAAGCTGCGGTTTTCCGCATAGATGACCACGAGGGTCTCGACATCCGCGTAATTCGCCGCCGCCCATACCCGTGTCACCGTCAGCAAGGCCGTCGCGGCCACAATCGTCAGTTTCAGCATTCCAGGTCCTTGGCTAGTGTCCGATCGCGGTGAAGCGCGAGTCGCGAAGCGATCACGATCGCCGCGTGAATCGGCCACTTCAAACAAGTGTCCGATCGCGGTGAAGCGCGAGTCGCGAAGCGATCACGATCGCCGCGTGAATCGGCCACTTCAGACAAAGTGCGACGTATCGCGGTTCTCCGATGCGCGATACAGCGGCCGCCCGTCGCGTATAGCTCCGAACGCCGGTCTAGCCACCGCGATCGCCGGAAAAAATATCCCTGGGCGCCGCTCGCGATCATGACACGTCGGATGCAGCCCGTATTGCTCCTGCTGACGGCGCTGGTCCGCGCCGGACCGGCGATCGCCGCCGATCCACCGGCCTTGCCCTGGCCCGCCACTCCATCCCCCAACGCTGCCTACGCTCGGGCCGAGGCCATCGCCGCGCTGGGCCGAACCCTGTTTTTCGACCCCGCCCTGTCGGCCTCGGGACGCCTGGCCTGTGCGACCTGCCACGACCCGGCGCATGCGTTCTCCGCGCCCAACGCGCTCGCTGTCCAGTTCGGTGGATCCGATATGCGGCGGCCGGGCACCCGTTCGGTGCCGACGCTGATGTACGGCCAGGATGTTCCTCCCTTCACGGAGCATTACTTTCAACCCGAGGACGAAGGCGACGCCAGCGTCGATCAGGGACCCACCGGCGGGCGGGATTGGGACGGCCGTGTCGACCGGCTCCGTGATCAGGCCTTATTGCCCTTATTTGACAGAAAGGAAATGGCTAATCCCAACCCCGGCGCCGTGGTCGCCGCGGTCGGGCGCGCGGTCTACGCCGACCAAGTAAGACAGTTGTATGGGCAGTCGATTTTCGCCGATCCGCCGCGCGCCTTCGCCGCCATCACCGAAGCCCTGGAGTTCTATCAGCAGTCCCCCTCGACCTTCAGTCCATTCAGCAGCAAATACGACGCCTTCCTGCGCGGTACCGCCGCGTTGACCCAGCGGGAAGCCCGCGGATTAACGGTCTTCAACGACCCCGCGAAAGGCAATTGCGCGCCGTGCCATCGCAGCGCCGCGACGCGGGACGGTCGGCAGCCGCTATTCACCGATTTCGGCTTCGTCGCTCTCGGACTTCCGCGCAATCCGGAGATTCCCGCCAATGCCGACCCAGCGTACGTCGACCTCGGCCTCTGCGG
>DASYBP010000125.1:0-12243 GCA_036500715.1 Rhodopila sp. | reverse complement strand
GTGGCGGCGGCGGTGCTGCGTTCGCGATCGGTATCCTCGATCCGGAGGAGGAATTCGCCGCGGTGGTGGCGGCTGTAGAGGTAGTTGAACAAGGCAGTGCGGACCCCGCCGATGTGCAGCGGGCCGGTCGGGCTGGGGGCGAAGCGGGTGCGGACGGTCATGCGTTGATGTAGCACGGCCGTTCACTCTTTGTAGACGATTGCGTGCCTAAGCTGCGCGCATGAGGCTGATGGCTGCTCCGAAAGCCGCGCTGGAGGCCTGGCTTGACGCCGAGCGGGACCGCCTGGCGCTGTGGCTGCCGGTTTTTATGGGCGTTGGGGTTTTGGCCTATTATGCGCTGCGGTTCGAACCGCCGCCCTGGGTCGGGGCAGCGGTGGTGGTGCCGACGATCGGTCTGGCCGTGGGACTGCCAAGCCTGCGCTGGCTGGTCGCCCCCGTTGCCGCCGCGGTAGTGGGGTTTGCCGCCGGGCAGATTGCGACCGCTCGGGCGCCGCCGATCGAGACCGATCTGCCGACCCACGCAGCCATAGTCACCGGCACGGTCCGAGCGGTCGAGGCTCTGCCCGAGGGGCGCCGCGTCACGATCCAGCCGGCCTGGATCGATGGTGCGGCCGACCCGCTGCGCCGGTCGGTGCGTGTCCGGCTGCAAAAGAAGGACGATGGCGACGTGGCGAGCGGCGATTCGGTGCGTATTCGCGCGTTGATCCGGCCGCCGGCGCTGCCGGCCTATCCGGGTGCGTGGGATTTGCAGCGTGATGCATTTTATACCGGCCTTGGGGCGTCTGGGTACGCGCTGGGCAAGGTGGAGCGGACGGCGCAGGCGGTGCCATCGGGGCCGATGCGGTTCGTGCAATGGCTGCGCGAAGCGATCACGCATCGCGTGGCCGCGGTGATCCCCGGCGCGGCGGGCGCGGTCTCGGTCACGTTGCTCACCGGCGCCTCGATGGCGATTCCGGAGGCCGATCATGCAGCGTTTCGCGACGCCGGGCTGGCGCATCTGCTGGCGGTCGCCGGGCTGCATATAGGCATCGTCATGGGGTTCGCGCTGACCATCTCGCGGTTCGGTTTCGCGTTGAGTGAGCATGCCAGCTTGTTCTGGCCGACCAAGAAGTTGTCCGCGATCTGCGCGCTGGCGGGTGGTGCGGCCTACATGGTGCTGACCGGCATGCATGTGCCGATCATCCGCAGTTTCGTCATGGCGTGTCTGCTCACCGTCGCGGTTATGGCCGACCGGCGGCCGTTTTCGCTGCGTGGGCTGGCGCTGGCGGCCGTGGCGCTGATGCTGATCTCGCCGCAGAACGTGCCGGACGTTTCGTTTCAAATGAGTTTCTCCGCGGTGCTGGCGCTGATCGCGGGGTACGAAGCGCTGCGCCCCTGGCTTCGCCGGCTGCACGGGGCTCGCTGGCACCGGCGGCTTGCCTCGCATCTGGTTGCACTGGCGTTGACCAGCGCGCTGGCCGGATCGGCTTCGGCGCCGTACGGGGCTTACCATTTTGGCCACGTTCAGGTGTACTTCGTGCTTGCCAACATGATCGCGGTACCGCTGACCGCGATGTGGGTGATGCCGGCGGGGCTGATCGCGTTGTTGCTGATGCCGCTGCATCTGGAGGCGCTGGCCCTGGTGCCGATGGGTTGGGGTGCGCAGGCGGTGGTGTGGGTTGCGCGCGCGACCGCGGCGCTGCCGGAGGCGACATTCGCCATGCCGCACATTCCGGCCTGGGGGCTCTGTCTGTTCTCCTTCGGGTTGGCCTGGCTGGGGCTGTGGCGAACGCGTCGGCGGCTGCTGGGCGTGGTGGCGATGCTGGCGGGACTGGCCTCACCGCTGCTGGCCCATCCGCCGGACCTATTGGTGTCGGACGACGGCCGGCTGATCGCGGTTCGGACCGGGCAGGGGGCGTTTCTGCAGCAGACTCAGGGTGGGTCGAAGTTCGTCCGCGACGCCTGGGCGCAATACTGGGCGATCGGGTCGTTTCAACCGATGCCAAGCGGAGGCGTGCCGTCGCCGGACGGCCTCACCATTCGGTGCGGGGACCAGGGCTGTCTGCTGCGGCCGTATCCGGACCGGCCGGGCGCCATGCTGGTCCGCGGCGGCCAGCACCCGGATTTTTGTGCACAGATATCCGTCACCGTCTCGGCCGAACCGGCGCGGGGGCTGTGTCCGCGTCCCTGGCCGCAACTGGTGGATCGCTTCACCGTCTGGCGCAACGGCAGCGCTGCGATCTGGCTGGAGCCGGATGGGGCCCGCGTGCTGACCGACCGCGCCGAGCGGGGGGAGAGGCCGTGGGTGCCGCCGCCACCGCGGCCCCGGAAGGCCGCCGCGCCCACACTGCCGCCAGCAGCGATCGATCGGGCGGAGGAACCCGAATTCCCGCCGCACGTTTCAACGCTTGAGGCAAGCAACCGGGAGTAAGCCGATGTTTTATCACCGCAAAGAAACTATCATTCCTGTGGACGTCAAAAAGCCTGACCCACGCTTCGGCATGTTCCTACTGGAACAATTCGGTGGCGCCACGGGCGAGTTGAGCGCTGCCTTGCAATACTGGGTTCAGTCGTTCCATGTTACGGATGCTTCGATTCGTGACATGCTGCAGGACATCGCTATCGAGGAGTTCAGCCATCTCGAGGTCGTCGGCAAGCTGATCGAGCAGCACACAAGCAAGCTTGAGCAGACCGACGTCTATGCAGCGCCGTTGTTTCGCGTCCGCGGGGTCGGCCCGCACTTCGTGGACAGCCAGGGCAGTGCCTGGACGGCATCGTATCTCAACGAGGGCGGCAATGTCGTGCGGGACCTGCGGGCGGACATTGCGGCCGAGGCGGGGGCGCGTCAGACCTACGAGGCGCTGATCCATGCCAGCACCGATGAGGGCTCGACGAAGGCCCTGACGCATCTGCTGACGCGGGAAATCACGCACGCGCAAATGTTCATGGCGGCGCTGGAACGGATGGGCAAGTTGGACGATCCGTATTTCGGCACAATCAAGCCAGACGAGACGGTGGATCTGGTGTTCAACTTGTCCAAGGGTGACGATCATCGCGGACCGTGGAACAAGGAGCCGAAGTTCCGCTACGAAGATGATCCGAAGCCGATGGGCGGCATGCCGCGCGCGCCGGTCAATCCGGACGACGAGAAGTTGCGGATGGCGGCTGAATAGTCGCCTGGAGGATCTCCACTCTGAGTGGAAATCCTCTAGCAGTGGTTCGCGAGACGCGCGCCGCTCGGTTTTCAGGTTGGAAGGCCGAGCGTCGCGGAGGGTGATCGCGAGTGTGACAACGCTTTGGCGATGCGCCGGCTCAGGGCGATGGCTGGACGATCGATCGCGGCTTCGAAGCCGACAGCAATCAGCAGGCTGAGCAGAATGCCGACGACCGACACCACGGCTGCCGCGGAAAGATAACTGAGCTTGGCGGTCATCAGCATCAAGCCTGCTGAACCGCCAGCGATCAGCAGCGAGAAATGGGTCAGGTAGAGACTGAATGAGATCTTGCCCAGCCATCGCAATGCGGGCCTGCCTAAAAGCTGTTGCAGACGCGGCAGCGAAGCGATGCCGAAGAAGATGGCCACCGCGCCGTACATGCTCTGAAACATCGACGGAGCCTCATGCCGGCCGACGAACGGCGTTGGCAGCAGCTTGATCAGCCGGGGCACTGAGGCGAAGGTATCGGTGGTGCACAGCAGGATGCCCAGCGCGCAAAGCCCTACACCGAACCACAGGTCGTAGCGGCGTTCGGCCGGCGTTCGGAGCCATTCCGCCGCCAAATGTCCGATGACGAAGAGGAACAGGGCGCTGGATGCCAGCGCACCGATAAGCAGGACGCAGACGAGGACGTGCAGGCGGCGTGCGACCGCGCGGCGGAGGGCGACGAGTCCCAGCACCATCAGCGAGCCAACGAATTCGAGATGGAGGGTCCAAAGCGGGGAGGCGAACGACTTGAAAAGCGAAGTCAAATCCAGCGCTTGCTGGATCACACGTGGCAGTACGCTGACCTCGGCGTAGCCGGCCAGCATGCCTTCCAGGCCGATCTGATGGACGATCGTTGCGAAGCTAGTGCGGTCCGGTCCGAGTGAGGCAAGCCAACTGGACCCTGATAGGCTGCCTGCGGTGACGTGAGTGACAGGCCAGAGGCTGAACCACATGGCACCGATCAGGACGGCGGCCATCATCGGGATACCTAGCCGTACGATCCGGCGGACGAGGCCGGATGTGATGGCATAGGGACGCAATCCGAATGAATAGGTCAGCGCGACGCCGCTGAGGACGAAGAAAATATAGACCGCCGAATAGCCGTCGAACGGCAGGAACAGCGGTGTGTGAATGAAGGCCACTTCCCAACTATCGTGGACCAGGCGTGGATCGCGCAGCCCGATGCCCGGCAGGAAGGCACTCGCATAGTGCATCAGCACGACCTGGGTCGCGGCGACGCCGCGCATCCCATCGAGCCATGCCACGCGTGTCGGATCACTGGTACGGTCAGACACGCCCGAGTCCTTCCTGTTGGAATCCCCTGACCCGAGGATTCGCGGTGGGGTGTTCTATGATGGCGGCGCTGTCAATGAAACGAGGGCGGGACTGTCAGAGCCCGAACGCGTCGCGGATTTCCTCGGCCACGGCCGATGGCGTGCTGTTGGTGGTATCGATTGCCAGATCATAGCTTCTATCGCGATGAACCCGTTCGAATTGCCAGCGTGCCAAGCCGATCTCGCGGTCCCCGCGGGCGCGTTCCCGCTGCTCAAGCACGTCGAGTGAAGCGAAAAGTCCAACCAGGCGGACATCGGTCCCTGACAGCAGGGCGCGATATTCCTGATCCTGTCCCGCTTCGGTCATGACATCATCAATGATAAGATTGTTTCCTTGGGCGGCCATTGCCGCGACCGCATGTCGCATGCCTCGCATTGCGCGTTTCAACACGGGGCCGGTCCTGATCGCCACGGAGGGCTTGCCGTTGTCCAGGGTCGTCTCAAAGATCAAGCCATCCGGATTCCCGATCATTGCTTCCGGCAGCATGTCGAGGAAGGTGTCCATGGCGAGATGCAGAAACGGTTCGGCGGTGATTCGCTGCAGCGCTCGGGCTGTCGCACTCTTGCCGACGCTGCCGACACCGTTGAGGACGATGACGTGCGGGGACGGTTTCATAACCGTTCCGTTCAGGTCGGCCTTTGCCGCGCAACCGGTGGCAAGTCATCGAATGTGACTTCCGCCGAGGACGGCGGCACGGGTTCGGTCGAAAGCCACCATCCATCACCCGCCAGCCAACAGGTGTCGTCCGGGTCTTCCGGTGGGCGCCGGAGGGATTGGATGACACTGAAGTCCGCGCGCGCCAAAGCGTCCGCCAATCTTGCCTCGGCCTTGTCGTCACGGCCGCCGACGCAGCCAATGATGCCGGTTCGGCTGACCAGGCGGGCACGATATCGACTGGTCTCGCTGGCGCGGCGCGTGATCAGCAGAAACGCGCCGACCCCATCGGCGTCTGTCAGCGGCACAAGCAGGCGGCCGTTCTCGGCGGCCAGCGAATCCAGCCAAGCCAAGGAAAGATGTGAAACCCCGGCGTTCACGATGATCGCGTCGGGCGGGCCATCGGGACGGAAGGTAAAGCCGTCCGCGGTGACGACTGTCGCCTGCGGCCACGACAAGGCGAGATTTTCCCGAGCCCGTGCGGCGAGGGGCGGATCGATCTCCAACGCCGTGATGTGCCCGGTGCTGCCAACGATTTCGGCAAGAATGGCACTGTAATAGCCAAGGCCAGCGCCGACGTGAACGACGCGGGCTCCCTCAGCCAGTTGCAGCTCATCATAAAGGTGCGCCCAAAGGCTGGGCTGCCCGTTGTTGATCCGGCGTGCTTCGTCGATCGCGACCAGCACGTCGTGGTAGAGGTGCCGGGCATCGGCATCCGCAGTGGTCCAGTATTCCGCCAGACGCGCCGGACTCAGGATGTGCCACGGCCCTGGTCCGACGAAATGCTCGCGTGGCACGGTGGCGAAGGCTTCCACCACGGCGGGGGACTGCAGGCAGGCGGTGTGCCGCAGCTCCTCGGCGAACCAGCGCCGCGCCATTTTGATCGCGTCGTCTGCCATCCTGATTCTCCGCAACAGGCGCAGCAACGCTGCAACTGATCATGCAGGTCGACGCCACGGTGAGGCAGTAACTTGCTAGATCCCCGAGAGTTTGCGTCTATCATCCGAACCGTGGGTGATCAAATCGTGTGCATTCGCGGACGGCGGCACCAATCAGGATCCCGCCACGGGATGGTCCGATTTCCGACAACGCTCCCCCGACGCACCTCCATAGCGATCGCCGAAACAAAAAGGGCGGCCCGAAACAAAAAGGGCGGACCGATGGTCCGCCCCCTTTGCCATAACCAGCAGAACGACAGGATTAGAAATCCATGTCGCCCATGCCGCCCATGCCGCCCATGCCACCGCCGCCGGGCGGCATCGGCGGGCCCTTCTTCTCCGGCCTCTCGGCGACCATCGCTTCGGTCGTCACCAGCAGCCCGGCCACGGACGCGGCGTCCTGCAGCGCGGTGCGTACAACCTTGGTCGGGTCGATGATGCCGGCCTTGACCAGATCCTTGAACTCACCGGTCTGGGCGTCGAAGCCGAAGTTGTACTCGTCCTTCTCCAGCGTCTTGCCGGCGATCACCGCGCCGTCTTCGCCGGCGTTCTCGGCGATCTGACGCAGCGGGGTCTGGATCGCCTTGCGGACGATCTCGATACCGAAGCGCTGGTCATCGTTGTCGGCCTTCAGCTTGGACAGGATCAGCGACGCCCGCGCCAGCGCGACACCGCCGCCCGGAACGATGCCTTCCTCGACCGCCGCGCGGGTGGCGTGCAAACTATCGTCCACACGATCCTTGCGCTCCTTCACTTCCACTTCGGTGCTGCCACCGACGCGGATGACCGCCACTCCGCCGGCCAGCTTCGCCAGACGCTCCTGCAGCTTTTCGCGGTCGTAGTCCGAAGTGGTCTCCTCGATCTGCGCCCGGATCTGCCCGCAACGGCCCTGGATGTCGCCCTTCTTGCCGGCGCCCTCGACGATCGTGGTGTTTTCCTTCTCGATCAGGATCTTCTTGGCCTTGCCGAGGTCGTTCAGCTTGACGTTCTCGAGCTTGATGCCGAGGTCTTCGCTGATCACGGTGCCGCCGGTCAGGATCGCGATGTCTTCCAGCATCGCCTTGCGGCGGTCACCGAAGCCAGGCGCCTTGACGGCCGCGACCTTCAGGCCGCCGCGCAGCTTGTTCACCACGAGCGTGGCAAGGGCTTCGCCTTCGACGTCCTCGGCGATGATCACCAGCGGACGGCCGGACTGCACGATGCTTTCCAACAGCGGCAGCATCGGCTGCAGGCCGGAAAGCTTCTTCTCGTGGATCAGGATGTAAGGCTGCTCCAGATCGGCGATCATTTTCTCCGCGTTGGTGATGAAGTACGGGGAGACGTAGCCGCGGTCGAACTGCATGCCCTCGACGACATCGAGTTCGGTGGCGATGCCCTTGGCTTCCTCGACGGTGATGACACCCTCGTTGCCGACCTTCTGCATCGCTTCGGCGATCATCTTGCCGATCTCGTGCTCGCCGTTGGCGGCGATAGCGCCCACCTGCGCGGTCTCGGCCGGGGTGGTGATCTTCTTGGAGCGCTTCTTCAGCTCATCCACGACGGCCTGTACCGCGCGATCGACGCCGCGCTTGAGGTCCATCGGGTTCATGCCGGCGGCGACGGCCTTGGCACCCTCACGCACGATCGACTGGGCCAGCACCGTGGCGGTTGTGGTGCCGTCGCCGGCGACGTCGTTGGTCTTCGAGGCCACTTCGCGCACCATCTGGGCGCCCATGTTCTCGAACTTGTCAGTCAGCTCGATCTCCTTGGCGACGGTCACGCCGTCCTTGGTAATGCGTGGCGCGCCGAAGCTCTTGTCGAGAACCACGTTGCGTCCCTTGGGTCCCAGCGTCACCTTGACGGCGTCGGCCAGAATATCCACGCCGCGCAGCATGCGCTGGCGGGCGTCGCCGCCGAAGCGGACGTCCTTTGCAGCCATTCTCTGTTATTCCTTTTGAATCAGGGGGAAGCGGTTTACGCTGCCTTCTTCTTGGCAGCGGCGGTGTCGATGATGCCCATGATATCGGACTCCTTCATGATCAGGAGTTCCTCACCATCGAGCTTCACTTCAGTGCCGGACCACTTGCCGAACAGGATCCTGTCGCCGGCCTTCACGTCGAGAGCCACCAACTGACCCGTTTCGTTACGAGCGCCAGGACCCACGGCGATCACTTCGCCTTCCATGGGCTTTTCCTTGGCGGTATCAGGGATGATGATGCCACCGGAAGTCTTTTCCTCGGCGGTCAGGCGCCGGACCACGACCCGGTCATGCAGGGGACGGAAACTCATTTTAAGACGCTCCTGAACTCGTTCTCGGTCAAGGATTGATCGGATCGCCACAACCATGCAGGGCCTCCGACGAGCACCCTGCCGGCTGTTAGCACTCCCAGGCTGGGAGTGCCAGCGATCTAGTCCCGTCTCGTCATCGTGTCAAGCGTTAGCAGCACTCTTTTGTCATGAGTGCTAAGCGTTTGAAATTGTTGTGTTTCTGGTTGCGCATCCCTGGATTTCTCCAACATCATATTGTCATCTCGCCAACGACGGTTCCCGCCGGTCGGGCGGATGTTGTGAAAGGAAGCGTGGACGCCATGAGACTTGTTCGGCAGATGCAAGACTATCGCCTGACTACGGCCGAGATCGTCTATCACCTGCCTGACCACCCCAACGTGCTGCAGTCGTATATTTGGCAAGATCTCGATATCGCCCCACGTTATCCGGTGCTGCATAAGTTTCTTGACTTTTGGACGCGGGAAATCGAGGGGACGCTGCATTCGGTGCGTGTGGCGTCCGCCGGTCTGGTCAAACCAGCAAGGATAAGCCACACGAACACCGTCCTGCATTTGCATTAGTAGGTTCCAAGGACCGTCGGCCCGTCGTGCGCAGGCACGCTCCGCATGACGCGGGGCCAAGGGCGGCGCCCCCTCGCGCTTACTCGGGTGTAACCAGCCGCACCGACACCGGGCAATGGTCCGACAACCGATCCTGCCACGACCGGTCGGTTTCCCGATAGGTCATGACCCGTAACGTATCCCGCCGCAGCCAGGTCGCGGCCAGGCCGCCGGCCAGGATGTGGTCGATGAAATTTTCGCTGCCCCAGCAAGGCGAACTATGGCCCTCGGTTGCTCTGAGCAATGGCGCGGCTTCGCGCAGGCTGGCCAGGAAGGTGTCGGAGCCGTCCATCCAGCGGTTGAAGTCGCCGAGGATGATAAAGGGAATGGCTTCCGACTTTCGCTCCTCGATCCAATCCGTCAGCGGTTCGATCTGGTCCTTGAGTTCCTGGCAGGTCTGACTCCTGGCTTTTGGCATTGGCACGTCGCGGCAGCCTTTTTTCAAATGCACCGCCAGCAGGCGAAGATCCGAACCGCCGAGGTGCAGGGTGATGTCGGCGCCGCTGCGCAGGTGGTGGGCGCCCAGGGCGGTAAGGTCTGGGTTGATGTCGTAGTGCAGCCCTCGGCGCACGACGATGCCGACTCGCTGCACCACATGGTCATGGGTCATGTGGATCGAGTAAGTTTCGCGCGGAAAGATTTTTGACGCAGCGGGGAAGCCGTCGACCTCCTGGATGGCGATGACATCGGCATTCAGTTCGGCGGCATATTGGGCGAGACGAGCAAAATCTTCGTCCGAGCGCGTGGTGACGTCGGGTGGCAGTTCGGGATCGCCGGTGTGGCGGGTGGTCAGCCAGTCCAGGTTCCAGGTGGCGATCTTCACCTCCGCGGCGTGGGCGGAGAGTGACAGGAGCAGCGCCAGCAGGATGATCCAGGGATTCATGTCTATGCAGTCCGGTTCGGTCGTCGCAGCGTACGGAGTCGCTCAGGGAAGCTGACCACCAGGTTAGCATGAATGCTGCCTCGAAACGAGACGATGTCAATTCCGATTGGGGTTTAATGCTGGATCTCGGAGGGCAAAGCCAGTGCTGAGCTGGAATATCTTTGGTTCGCCTCAGGCGGCGACCGGCCGGATTTCCGCGCGAGCCGCTTCCAGGCACGCCTCTACCGCCTCTCGCAGGGAACTTGTGTAAACATCGGCGCCGACGGCTGCACGCAGGCGGTCGTCGGTCAAGATCGCCTGCTCTGCTGGCCACAGGCCGACAAGCAGCCGAGCATTGGGAATTCGCTGGCGGAGGCGGCGGAGAAGGTAGCGGAGATGGGAAGGCGTGCCGCCAATCTCCAGATAACAGAGGCAGACCATAGCCACCTCGTCCGCTTCCAGCCTGCCGATGCGCATGCGGGAGGCTGCCTCATACTGCAGGACACGGGCTTTGAGCCCGCTTTTGTGCAGCAACTGCGCCAGTATGCTGGCGGCGACTTCGTCCAGCGGGCCGCGGCCGGCGATACAGAGCACAGGGGCACTACCGCGCCAGCCTGGCGGCAGCGCGTCGGCCGCGACTTTACCTGGCGCGGGGTGTTTCGGAATATCCTGCTCGCTGCGCGAGGGGGCGGTCGCCGCGATCTCGGCTGCTTCCTTGGTGTCGGGCTCTCGGTCGTCGTGTTCATCGAGGTCGTTGATCAAGTCCTGCATCGACACCTTAATTTTCGCCAATTGTGCTTCGGTCAGCACGCCGCGGGCGGCGTCGTTGGCGGCGAGTTGCAGGCCTTTCAGCGCGACCTCGTCGTAGTAGGAGGACAACGGGCGGTCGCGCAGCAGGACCTCGGCCTGGTCGTGTGCCTCGTCGGGATCGCCGGCGAGAATGCGTTGATAGAAACTCTCCACCGGGGTCAAGGCAGGGCGATCGCCGAGGATGACGTCAAGGAACTCCAGCCGTTCGACGTGCCGACCGAGGACAACCAGACATAGCGTCAGCGGCGTGGACAGGATCAGTCCGATCGGGCCCCAGAGCCAGGTCCAGAAGGTAGCGGCGACCACCACGGAGAACGGGGATAAGCCGGTGCTGCGGCCATACAGCAACGGTTCGACGACCTGGCCCATGACAGCCTCGGTGCCGGCGTACAACGCGGCGGTCCACACCATCATCGACCAGCCGGGACTGACGGCGGCTGCGAGCCCGAGCGGCAAGATCGCGGCTAGCGGGGCGCCGATGTAGGGGACAAACCGCAGCAGCAGTCCGGTGATCCCCCACAACAGCGGAGAGGGTACGCCGATGATGAACAGGCCGATGCCGGTGAAGAGCCCGAAAGCCGCATTGATGCCGAGTTGAATCAGGAAATAGCGCGACAGCCGGCGCGCCGCATCGTTCATCGCAGCGGTGGTGCGATGCAAGTCCGAGGAGCCGAACAGGCGGATCAGGCGGTCGCGCAGATCTTCCCGCTGCAGCAGTATGAATACCGTAACGATCAGCACAATGGCGGTGGTTGACAGCGGATCGACGATCGGTGCCATGATCCGCTCGGCGAGTTGCATCGGCGTTGGGTCAGGCTGATGGACCTCGACCTGCATCGGCGGAGGTCCGGCCGAAGCCGAGGTCTGAGGCTGCGGGTTCACTTGCGTGCTGTCCAGGCGCCGCATCACCAGGTTCATCCGACTGGCGGCGAAGTCCTCGACGGTGGCCACCTTGTTGCGGACAGTGCTCGCGTACTGTGGCACGTCCTGCGCCAGATCCGCGATTTGCGCGCCAATCAGGCCACCAAGGGCGATGATGATGCTGACGGCGAGGATGACCGCAACCAGCACGGATAGCACGCGCCCAAAGTGGATGCGGCGCAGCAGGTTGACGATCGGGGCCAACAGGAACGACAGGAGCACCGCCAAAGTGATGGGGATCAGGACGGTGCGGCCAAAGTAGAGGCCGGCGACGACGACGACAGCGACGGCCAGCGTCAGCAAACCGCTCAGGCCGGGCGTCTCGGCCGGCACCACAATGGTCGGCGGCGGAGCGGGGATCGGTTCGTCCGGCATGCGTTCAGCCTCGTACATGGCCCGACGTTAATGCCTCATAAGGCGATGCGTTCGGATCACATTGTAAACAGGCCGGTGTGTAGGCGATCGCGGGCACGTTGCCCCGCGGCGAGATCGGTCGCGTTGACCACGGCGAGACGGAACCCGCCGGGGGGCATGGAATGGTGCGTCGGGTCGCGGTCGGGATGGAAGGATATCTGCACGCTGGACACGCCATCGATGGCGCGCGCGGCCTGAACGTCGGCGTCCGGCGGGTGACGGTAGGCGGGGCCGTGCGGTGCGAACAGAACGACGCTGTA
>DASYBP010000124.1:0-2346 GCA_036500715.1 Rhodopila sp. | reverse complement strand
CAACAGCGCATGGGCCTGGAGCAGGACCCGGACGCGCTGTTGATCGGCGTGGTCAGCCGCCTGACCTCACAGAAGGGGCTGGATATACTGCTTGACCAGCTCGATGGGATGGTCGCCGAGGACATGCAGCTTGCCTTGCTGGGATCAGGCGATCCTGACCTCGAGCGGGCTTTCGTTGCCGCGGCCGAGTGGCATCTCGGTTCGGTCGGCTGCGTGTTTGGCTATGACGAGACGCTGGCACACCTGATCCAGGCCGGCTGCGACGCGCTGCTGGTGCCGTCGCGCTTTGAGCCGTGCGGCCTGACGCAACTCTATGCCCTGCGCTACGGCGCAATCCCGGTGGTGTCCAGGGTCGGCGGTCTTGCTGACTCGGTGATCGATGCCAATGAGGCGGCACTGGCCGCGGGCGTCGCGACCGGCGTGCAGTTCTGGCCGACCACGCCCGAGGCTCTACACGCCGCGTTCGGCCGCCTGCTCCCGCTCTGGCGCGACCGGCCGACGTGGGAACGCATGCAGCGCAACGGGATGGCTGCCGATGTATCCTGGCAGGGTCCGGCGACCCGCTATGTCGCGTTGTACCGGTCCATTCTGGCGGACCGCGTTTGAGCGTGACTGGTTCGCCCGACGTGCTGGGTGTGACGGTGGTCGGCGACGGCATCGATGTGGCGGTGCATGCACCCGACGCGGATGCGATTGCGATCTGTCTGTTCGATGCCGGCGACCGCGAGATCAGGCGGGTGCGACTGCCTGATCGGACCGGGCCGGTGCACCATGGCCATCTCGCGGGCGTGTCGGCTGGTACGCGCTACGGGCTGCGGGCCTTCGGCCCTTGGGATCCCGGGAATGGCCATCGGTTCAATTCCGCCAAGCTGCTGGTGGACCCGTGGGCCAGCACGCTTGACCGGCCGTTCCGGCTGCATCCGCTGCTATTCGACCGCGAGGGGCCGCGGCCGGACGACACCGCCGCGCTGATGCCGAAGGCGCTGATCGCCACGCCGGCCGCGGATCCGGTGGTCAACCGCCCCATCTTCGATTGGGACCGCGCCGTTATCTACGAACTGCACGTCCGCGGCTTTACGATGACGCATCCCGACATCCCGCCGGCGATCCGCGGAACCTTCGCAGCACTTGGTCATCCCGCCAGCATCGCTCACCTGACCCGCCTCGGCATCACGACGGTCGAACTGATGCCCAGCGCCGCATGGGTGGATGAGCGGCATCTGCCGCCGCTCAATCTGTCGAACTACTGGGGTTACAATCCGGTGGCCTTCCTGGCCCCAGATCCGCGGCTGGCGCCTGGCGGCTGGCCCGAGGTGCGGGCCGCGGTAGACGCGCTGCATGCCGCCGGCCTGAGCGTCATCCTCGACGCTGTACTGAACCACTCCGGCGAGAGCGACGAGCTTGGCCCGACCCTGTCGCTGCGCGGCCTCGATAACGCCGGTTACTACCGGTTGGCGGCCGATCGGTCGCTTTATGTGAACGACGCCGGGTGCGGCAACGTCCTGGCGATGGACCGCCCTGTGCCGCTGCGCCTCGGCATGGACGCGCTGCGGGCCTGGGCGCTGTACGGCGGGATGGATGGGTTCCGGCTCGATCTCGCGGTCACGCTGTGCCGCCGGGACAGCGGCTTCGACCGCAACGCGCCGTTGCTTTCAGCGATCGACCAGGATCCGGTGCTGTCGCGCCGGGTCATGATTGCCGAACCTTGGGACATCGGGCCGGCAGGCTATCAGCTTGGCGCCTTTCCGCCGCGCTGGGGCGAGTGGAATGACCGCTTTCGCAATGCGGTGCGGCGCTTCTGGCGCGGCGATGGCGGTATGATCGGCGAACTCGCCACCCGCGTCGCCGGATCGGCGGATGTGTTTGCGCCCCGCCCGGTTTCTCGCAGCGTCAACTACATCATCGCCCACGACGGTTTCACGCTCGGCGATCTGGTTTCGTACGAAACGAAGCGAAACTGGGCGAACGGCGAGGACAGTCGCGACGGATCGAATGACAATCTGTCGTGGAACAATGGCGCCGAAGGCGCGTCCACGGACGCAAGCATCATGGCGTCGCGAACGCGCGATAGGCGCGCGCTGCTGGGGACGCTGCTGCTGTCGCGCGGTACGCCGATGCTGTCGATGGGCGACGAACTGGGGCGGACGCAAGGTGGCAATAACAATGCCTACGCGCAGGACAATGCCGGGTCCTGGATCGACTGGCTGTCCGCCGACGCGGGGTTGGTGGATTTTACTACAGCGCTGATCGCGCAGCGACGGGCGCTGGCGGTGCTGTTCGGCGGGGAGGGGCTGACCGGCCGGCCGGTTGACGAGGCGGCGTTGCCAGATGTGTGCTGGCTCGCGA
>DASYBP010000123.1:0-1801 GCA_036500715.1 Rhodopila sp. | reverse complement strand
AAAGGAAAGGACGACCTGCTACCTTGGAAATAGCCGTAGATGGCCGTACTAGACTTCTAGGCGAGTTATTTCCGGGCATGGCGCTGCGACCCTGGCCGCTGGTGGCACTCCGTGACAATTTTCGTGTCACACTTGTTCGCGAGCGGCACACCCGTTTCCGACCAAAGGACTAAACCGCTATCGCGGTAGCGCTGGGCGGGCTGTTCTGTACCGGGGTGGACCAGCAAGGCAGTGACGGGCTGGGATGTGCGGTCTGAGGATCGGAGGTTTTCAACCTCGCCTCAGGGAGCCTCCCATGACCGATGCACGCGTCAGCCCGCTACGCCAGCGTATGATCGATGACATGGCAATCCGCAAGTTCGCGCCGCGAACGCAGGAAGGCTACATCCGCGCCGTCAAGAGCTTCAGCGCTTTCCTTGGAGCATCGCCGGCGACAGCGAACTTCGAGGACGTGCGCCGTTACCAGCTACATCTGGTGTCAAGTGGCGTCGGCGCACCAACGATTAACCACAGCCTCACGGCGCTGCGTTTTCTCTTCACGGTGACGCTGCGCAGGCCCGACGTCGTGGTCGAGTTGCCCTTCGTCCGTGAGCCGCAGAAGTTGCCGGTGGTGTTAAGCCCACAGGAGGTGGCGCATTTGTTGGATGCCGCGCCGGGCCTCAAGTACAAGGCCGCGCTGAGTGTGGCCTACGGAGCGGGGTTGCGCGCGTCCGAGATCATTTCGCTGAAGATCACCGACATCGACAGCGCTCGCATGGTCATCCGGGTCGAGCAGGGCAAGGGCCGGAAGGATCGGTACGTGATGCTGTCGCAGCATCTCCTCAAAGTCTTGCGCGTCTGGTGGAAGCAGGCACGGCCGCAGGGCTGGCTGTTTCCTGGCCAGAACCGGATCAACCCACTCAGCACACGCCAGCTCAACCGCGCCTGTCATGCCGCCGCGCGGATGGCCGAGATCGACAAGCCAGTATCACTGCACACGCTGCGGCACAGCTTTGCCACCCATCTGCTCGAGCAGAAGACCGACATCCGCGTCATACAGGTACTGCTCGGACACAAGAGGCTCGATACGACCGCGCTCTATACGCGGGTCGCCATCAAGGCACTCGGAGAGATCACCAGCCCGCTCGAGCATCTGGCTATGACGATGAGGCCGCCTCCTGCGTAGCTCGCGGCGTTGTCGTCCCGCCCAGCGCTGGAGGTCGCGGATATTTTCCGCGATCACGGACCGGCCTGGCGCAGCGCCGATGCCGGGCATGTAAGCCGCGGCCAGCTCAAGGTCATGTCAGCCATCGAGAGCTGTCGAACGGCAGCTCTCGGCGGACATGTTGCGCGCTGCGAGAAGTGTTCGCACACACATATCGCCTATAACTCCTGCCGCAACCGACACTGCCCGAAGTGCCAGGCCGCGGCAGCCAAGCAGTGGCTGGCCGAGCGCGAGACCGAGCTGCTGCCCGTGCCATACTTCCACCTGGTGTTCACGATGCCGGCGCCGGTCGCCGACATCGCATACCAAAACAAGGCCGTCATCTACGATATCCTGTTCAAGGCCGCGGCCGAAACGCTGATCACCATTGCGGCCGATCCGAAGCATCTCGGAGCCCGCATCGGCCTCACGGCGGTGCTGCACACCTGGGGCTCGGCACTCACCCAGCACCCTCACTCAGGATACCCGGCATTATCATCTCCTTGATTTGCGGCGAATAAGGCAAGTTGGTGTTCCGTACAGCCCCCTGGCAAAATCAGTTTGCCAGTACGGTGGAGGTGATCAATAATCCTGCGAATGGGGGCGGTGTCCAAATCT
>DASYBP010000122.1:0-9237 GCA_036500715.1 Rhodopila sp. | reverse complement strand
GTCCGACCGCCGTCAATTTCGCCCTGAAGCGTCCGGATCGAACTGCCGCCGTCACCTTGATGAACGCATTCCACGGCGACGCCCCCGGCCTACGGGTTCCCGAATTCATCGAGCTTTTCTCAAACAAAGCGCTGAAAGCGCTGCATCTGCATTTCCTGGCGAGCCCGCAGCAGTTCGCCTGGCTGCTCGATTTTCAGCGTGACCAGATGCAGGCGGGCCTCACGGAGACGCAGAAGACCCGCTACACGGAGTTCCTCGGGCCGATCATCGACAACAACTTCAGACAACGGCCAAGTGCCGGTCCCGCCTTCGCGCAGATGACCTACCAATTGACGGACGAGGTCGCTGCCAACACGGCCCGTCTGATCGAGTTCCGGCGCTCCGACGTTCCCCTCCTGCTCATATGGGGGAAGGCCGACCCCTACCTTCATCTCACCGTCGCCGAATACATGCGATCGCAGGCCCGGAATGCTGCTCTTCATGTCCTTGATGCAGGGCATTGCCCGCAGATCGACGCTGCCGCCGAGGTCGCTCGCATTATGCTTGAGAGCCACTGATACTGAGGCGTCGCCAGGCAGAGGCGCAGCGCCAGGCTATCAGCTGGATCGGACAACAGGTGGCGACGCAGGCGTCTTTCCCGGCCTACATGGACGCTTTCTTTGTGCTGGCGCCAATCGCGCTGGCGATGCTTCCGCTCTCGCTGAGCCTGCGCAAGGTCAAACTGGGAGGTCGCGCCCGCCGGCCATTGAGGCCGATTTCGCCGAAGATCTGCCCCAATCCGGCGATAGCTTGCGTCGTCGCTCAGGCCGTTCGTTGACAGTCGTCGATCCACATGCCGGGCACCGCGTCCCACTTCCTCGCCATGAACTCAGCGTGCCCCATCCATCGATTGGCGCAAGGGCTGACAGAACCCGTCGCCGGACTGACACGCGGATTATTCAAGGGCGACCTGGAACGCCAGTGGCAGTCGCTGCTAGCCTCCGACGAGCCGCAGGCCGTGCTGAGATGGCGTGCTGAGATAACGGAGGCTTCCATGCTGAACGAGAACACGGCCAGCCGATCCATCTGTCTTCCGACATGCAACGTCTGCACCCCGAACCTCGCCAGGCGCTCACTGCTCACTGGCCTTGCCGCGGCGTCCATCCTGCCGCGCGCCTTCGCCGCCGATGCCCCCGCGGCTCCTGCGCCCAACGCCATCAGCGGCGAGGCCGCGCTGCATCGGCTGATGGCCGGTAACGCCCGACACGCGGCCGACCAACCGGACCGGCGCGACTTCAACGCTGGCCGGGTCGCGCGCGCCAAGGCTCAGTATCCGATCGCCACAGTCCTCGGCTGCGCCGATTCCCGCGTCGGCCCGGAATTCGTCTTCGATCAAGGGCCCGGCGAGTTGTTCGTCGTCCGCGTCGCCGGCAACGTATTGACCGAAGAAGGCACCGCCAGTCTGGAGTATGCCGCGCAAGACCTCGGCGTGCCGCTGATCCTCGTGCTCGGCCACTCAAGCTGCGGCGCCGTGGCAGCCGCGATCAAGTCGGCGGAAGACACCACCAAGTTGCCCGGCCACCTGCCCGAGCTGATCGCCAAAATCACGCCTGCCGTCACCGCGACGCAATCGGCGCCGCCTTCGAGCCGCCTGTCCGATGCCATCGCCGAAAACGTTCGTCTGACCAAACAGCAAATCACCGCCTCTGCGCCAGTACTCTCGGCGATGGTCGTCTCCGGCAAGGTCAAGGTCGCCGGCGGCGTCTACGACCTTGCCACCGGCAAGGTCCGGTTGCTCTGACCCGAAGGGAGACGCCCATGTTGAGCCAGGCCGCGATCGAGACGTATCAAACCGACGGCTTTCTGTTTCCGCTCCGCGCCGTCTCACCCGAAGGCGCGGCCGCCTACCGCGCCGAGGTCGAACGTACCTGCACCCATACAGCCGTCGCCGCCGCGGCCATCTCCGGCGCGGTTTCGTATCGTGTGAAACCATATCTGCTGTTCACCTGGGCCGCCGCCCTGGTCCGCGAATCAGCGATCCTCGATGCCGTCGAGGACCTGATCGGTCCAGACATCATGGTCTTCCACACCACCATGTGGTGGAAGACCAAAGGCTCCCCAAGCCGCGTCCCCTGGCACCAGGACGGCACCTATTTTGGCCTCGCGCCCTTCGAACATGTCACCGCCTGGGTGGCGCTCAGTCCCAGCAATACGCGAACCGGCTGTGTCCGCATTCTGCCGGGCTCGCACAAGGCCGGACAACTGCCCCACGCGGACAATCGCGATCCCACATTGATGCTGTCGCGCGGCCAGACAGTCATCACCGACGTCGACGGATCGCGCCCCACGCCCATCGTGCTCGCGCCGGGCGAATTCTCCCTGCACCACACGATGGCGATCCACTGTTCCGACCCGAACACCGGCGATGACGACCGGATCGGCATCGGCATCAGCTACATCCCGACGTGCGTCCGCCACATCGGCCCCACAAGGCTGTCGGCGACCCTGGTCCGCGGCCGGGACACGCACCATCACTTCGACCTCGAACCCCGCCCCGCCGCCGACCTTCACCCTGATGCTGTCGCCACCCACCGCGACAGCGATGCGCGATTCTGGACGGCAAGCAGATCAATCCCGGAAATGGCCGGAATCCACTGAACCGCGTCCGGATCGACGATATAGCCGCGATCCTCAAACTTCCGTGAAGACAGTCTCGTCGGCTCCCTGCAGGCGGATATCCAGATGCCAGGTATCGGATGAAACTTTCCTGGCAATCAGCGTGCGGCGCCGTGCGTCACTCTCGATCGTGCACAGCACCGGATCGGTCTCGTTCAGCTTCTCGTCCTGAAAGTACAGCCGGGTGGTCAGCGCCCTCAGCAAGCCGCGGGCAAAAATCGACACCGCGACATGCGGCGCCTGTGCCGCATTGCCCAACCCGGGTAGTGACCCGGGCTTCATGGTTACAAACCGAAACGATCCCGCGGTATCAGTACGGCAGCGGCCAAAACCCGGAAACGTTTCGGACACGTCCGGACTGGCCTGCCAGATCTCGATGGCCGCATCGGCCACCGGCGCGCCTGCGCCGTCAACCACCGAACCGGTCAGCACGATCTTGTCGCCTTCGGCACCGAACCGGGTGAGATCGGCCCAGGCAGGGTCTTCGATCAGGTGCCAGTACGGCCCGATGGTCTGATTGGCTGTCGCGACCGGCATATCAGACTTTCTCGGTCGGCGTGGCGTCGCGCCCGCGCAGAATAATGTCGAAACGATATCCCAGTGCTCGGCCAGGCGCGGTTATGTCGATATCGACCTGTGCGATCAGCCGTTCGCGTGCCACCTGATCCGGCACGGCCAAAAATATGGGGTCGAGTGCCAGCAGCGGATCGCCCGGAAAATACATCTGAGTGACGACGCGCTGAGCGAATCCCGCGCCGAACAGCGAGTAGTGGATGTGATGCGGTCGCCAGGCATTGTGGTGATTGCCCCACGGGTAGGCGCCGGGCTTGATCGTTGTGAACTGATACCAGCCGTCTCCATCCGAGAACACCCGCCCGCCACCGTGGAAATTCGGGTCCAGCGGCGCGTCGAGCTGATCGCCGGGGTGAGCGTATCGGCCGGCGGCCTGCCAGATCTCGATCATGGTGTGCGGCACCGGACGATCCTCCTCGTCCACCACGCGCCCGCGGATGATGATGCGCTCCCCTATTGCCGGCTTGCCATTCGTGACCGACAGATCCGTGAGCACGCCGAACCGGTCGGCCGCGAAACGGGGGCCCCTGGTCTCGGTCAACGTCTGAGGAATGCGCAGCGGTGCGTGTATCGGGTGACGCAGGCGGGTGCTGCCATAAGACGGCGTGTCGTTGGACGGTTGGCTATGCGCTATCACCGGGCGAAACGACGCGGTTGCGGTCATCACACCTCCTCCTGCTCCGGTGGTGGGGCCGGCGTGCCGGTCAGCGCACAGCGAGAGCGCGATTGTCCCCGTGATTGTCCCTGGGGGACATCCGTATTATCCAAAGTTCGCCAGATGAACAGGCAATCGGGGCATATTCCATGGCAGGCACGCATAGTCCCAGCGCCGTCGAGCATATCAGCCCCGAGGCGTTCGCACCAACGCTCAGGCGTCTTGAAAAGGCGATCGAAGCAGCCGGGATGACGGTGTTCGCCCGGATCGATCACGCGGCTGGCGCGCGGGACGTCGGGATGACCATGCCACCAACCGTCGTGCTGTTCTACGGTAACCCCCGTGGCGGCACCCCCATCATGCTGGCAACGCCAGGCGCCGCGCTTGATCTGCCGTTGAAAGTGCTGGTGCGTGAGGACACAGACGGGCGAACCATCGTCGCTTTCCACCTGGTCACGCCTCTGCTGGAGGCAGCAGGGGTGCCGGGCGAACTCGCGGTTCGGCTGCAGCCTGCCCAACGGGTGCTGGTGGATGCCCTTCGGCCATGACGAAGGTCGCGCCCCGCTGAACAGCTTCGAATGCCGCTCCGCGATGTAGTGCGAACCAAACTGCTCGCTTTTTAGGCTCCGCCGCGATCACCCGCGATCGCCCGTACACCATTGGCTTGAGCCGTGGGCGCAGGCTGGCTGATCGCCGTGTCCTTCGCATCCCAATGACGACGCATTGCCTGGCACAGCTCTTGCTGCGCGCTGTGGCGGACCCCAGGAGCACGCAATCGTGAGCATGTGCCGAAGCCGAACGATCATCCTCCGCATGCTGACCCGGCGCCGGACCGCAACCTTTCTTGCCATTGCGTGCCTGGCGGCGATGTCGGTGCCGCACCCGGCATCGGCACAGGATCCGGCTTCGATTGTCGGATCGCCCGCCTGCCAGAAATTGCAGGCAAAGTACCCCCCGTTGAAGGGAAAGACCCTGGTCGATGCGGTCAATCCGCATACCCCGGGTTACGAGGCGCTCGACCCGCAGGATCCGAGCAAATATGTGGGCTTTGATATTGATCTGGTTCAGGCTTTCGGCGCCTGCCTCGGCTTTGGCGTGACCTACAAGCCGGTGGCCTTCGCCGCCTTGCTGACGACGCTCTCGAGCGGCCAGGCCGACATCGTCATCTCTGATATTTATGCGACGAAAGAGCGTGCGAAGGCGGCCGACTTTATTACCTACTCGAAAGTCTTCGACGGCGTCTTGGTTGTCAAAGGCAACCCCAAGCACCTGACCGGGATCAACGCCTCGATGTGCGATGCGGCGGCCGCCGAAAATACCGGCTATGTCGAGGTGCCGCTGCTGCAGGACTTGGCCGAACCCTGCAAGTCCGCCGGCAAGGCCGCGCCGTCAATCCAGCTCTATGACAACAACGCCGATTGCATCCAGGCGATTCTCGCCGGCCGTGCCGATACCTATGTCAACGATGTCAACACTGTCGATCAGGCGGTCAAGGCCTACCCCGACAAGCTCGAAAAGTCCGTCGCGGTCACCTTGCCCTATTCCGTCGGCATCGCCGTTCCCAAAGGCAAGCCGGAATTTCGCGACGCCATCTTGGCCGCTCTCGTCGAAGTCCAGAGTTCGGGAATGGAGGCGGCCCTGCTCAAGAAGTGGTCACTCGATTCCGGCACCCTCGAGGCTCCCCATCTCCTGACCGACTGATGGGGCTCTTCTTTCACTACCTTAGCCTGCCCTACCTGCGCCAAGGCATCGTTTTCACCCTTGGGGTGACGGGCCTCGGCCTGCTGGGCGGGCTGGGGGTGGGCGTAATTCTGGCCGGCATGCAGCTCTCCCGATTTCGCCTGCTGTCCGCATTCGCCCGTACCTACGCTGTCATATTTCGCGGCACGCCGCTTATCTTACAGCTGGTCTTTGCCTACGACGCCCTGCCACATATCGGCCTGCGGCTGTCTTCGGTGGCGGCGGCTGGTCTGGCGCTGGCCGCCAACGAAGGTCCGTTCATCGCCGAAATCCTGCGCGCCGGCGTGCTGGGCGTGGAGCCCGGACAGATCGCCGCCGGTCAGGCCCTGGGCATGACGCCCATGGTGCTGACGCGACGCGTCATCGCGCCGCAGGCGATCCGGACCATGGTGCCGGGCCTTGGCAGCGAAGCTGTCTCCGCCCTGAAGAATTCGTCCCTGGCTTCGGTCATCGCGGTCGAGGAGCTCACTCTGCGCAGCACGCAGCTTGCCTCATCGACATTCGACTTCTTCTCGATCTTCTTCGCGTCCGGTGTGATGTACCTGGCGCTGACCGGCGCCGTCAGCTTAGTGCAACTGATCGTCGAGGCGCTGCTGGACCTCGACCGTCCCGCGCCGCGCGCGCTTCTCGCCCGCATGATGCCCTGGCACCGCGCCCCGATCACCCGACCCGCCCGGGCGATAAACCCCCCGTCGACCGCTCCGACATTGGCGGACGCGTTGCCCCCCAGGGCAGCCGCTGAGCGGGCCGGTGCCGCCCGCGCCGACGCCCTGGCCCTGGCGCCGGCCGCGGTCGAAGTTCGTGACTTGAGCAAGCGTTACGGCGACCACGTGGTGCTGGACGGGCTGCATCTGACGGTCCGGTCCGGCGAGGTCGTGGCACTGCTGGGCCGCAGCGGCGCTGGCAAGAGCACGCTGCTGCGTTGCATCAACCTGCTGGAGGGGTGGGACAACGGGACCGTGCGGGTTGGCGGCAACCGTCTGGGCTACCGCAAGGATGGCAAAAAGTTGCCGCCGCGGGCCTTGGCGAAAGAGCGGGCTGACGAAGGTGTCGGCATGGTGTTCCAGCAGTTCAACCTGTTCAGTCACCTCACCGCCCGGGAGAATGTAGCCGGCCCGCTGCGATGGGTGCACGGGATGGCGGCGACCACGGCGGACGCACGCGCCCGCGCGCTGCTGGAGCGTGTCGGTCTGGCGCACCGGATGGATGCCCTGCCGAGGCACCTCTCTGGCGGCCAGCAACAAAGAGTGGCGATCGCCCGCGCTCTTGCTCCGCGGCCCAATGTCCTGCTGCTCGACGAACCAACCTCCGCCCTGGATCCGGAACTGGTTGGAGAGGTTCTGGAGGTGGTGCGTCGACTGGCGATCGAGGACGGCCTGACCATGATCATATCGACCCATCAGTTGCGCTTCGCAAGGGAAGTGGCGGACCGGGTCGTCTTCCTCAGTAGCGGGACGGTTACCGAGGAAGGTCCCGCACAGGACGTCCTCTCGCGCCCGCGGCATCCGCTGACAGCCCGCTTCCTTCAGGTGATGGGGGCGGATGCGGCGGCGGAGGTGCCGGCATGAGCGGAGGGACATCGACATGACGCTGATGAATGACGAGCACCAGTCCGAACGCGGCCGAACGCGGCCGGCGCTGCACGAACTGCGGGCGACCCCGGCGACCGTGCACTGGGGCTACTTCGACGCGGCGCTGGCGCCGGCGCTCACGGTGGCGAGCGGCGATATCGTCCGCATCGAGGCGCTGACGCATCACGCCGGCGACGCCCCGGAACTGATGATGGATGCCGGGATTTCCGACGTCTTCAACGCCATCCCGCCGGAGGACCGCAACCCCGGCGTTCATATCATGACCGGCCCGATCCGGATCGAAGGCGCCCGTCCCGGTGACGTGCTGGAGGTCCGCTATCTGCAGATGACGCCGCGGCTGCGCTACGGCTCCAATCTCGCCGCCCACTGGGGCCACCTCTACAAGGAATTCGGCGAGAAGGAACGCGTCACCATCTACCGCCTGGACGCGTCGCGCCAAACCGCCGAGGCGGCCTTCGCCTACGATTTCCCCGGCAAATATACCGTACCCGGCACCATCACGCAGGCGCGCGACTGCTGCCGGCAGCCGGCGCTGCGCGGCGTGCGCGTTCCGGTGCGTCCGCATCTCGGCACCGCCGGCGTCGCTCCAGACGAAGTGGGTCGGGTCAGCACGGTTCCGCCCGGTCTGCACGGCGGCAACATCGATAACTGGCGGATCGGCGCCGGGGCCACGATGTTCTACCCGGTGCAGGTCGATGGCGCGCTGTTCTCGGTGGGTGACCCGCACATCTCGCAAGGCGACGGCGAAATCAGCGGCACCGCCATCGAGGCCTCGCTCGACGTGATGCTCCAGCTCTTCATTCGCCGCGATTTCAGTTTCCCGTCGCCCCTGCTGCAGACCCCGCGCTTCTGGATGACGCACGGATTCCATGAAGACCTCAATCAGGCGATGCGCAACGCCAGCCTGGAGATGCTGCGGCTGCTTACCGACCATCGCGGACTGAGCCGTGACGACGCCTATTCGCTGATGAGTGTCGCCGCCGATTTCGCCGTGACGCAGGTGGTGGACGGACGTCAGGGCGTCCACGCGCGGATTTGCCGAGCCGTTTTCCCGCCCGAGCAGAAAACAGCGGCATCGGGAATTCGATCCTGATGGAAGCCGGTGGCGTTCCCGGCCGGTGCCGTCGCCATTGGAGAGTGCCGATTCCATGTCCGATGGAAGCCTGGCCGCTGTTACCCCCAACCAAGCCGTGGATCGGCTCGAACAGATGCATGCTGCGGCAGTGCAGGCGCAGCGTGACGGATTGGCCCGCTTTGCCGCCGGCGGTGCGCCGCCGGATCAGCAGGAACGCCAGCGTTTTCGCTATCCCGCGCTGCGTGTCGTGTGGGCACCGAACGGGCCAGTACAGGTCACCCGCCGCGCCTGGGGCAAGTTCCAGACGCCCGGCGCTTATGCCACCACAATCACTCAGCCCGGGTTTTTCCGGCCCTACCTGCTGGGGCAACTGCGCCCAGTGGTTGCCGAATACGGCGCATCCCTGCATGTGCACCCCAGCGACCAGGAAATGCCCTGTCCCTACGTGCTCGACCGCCCCTACGTGCTCGACCGCGGCGACGAATTCGCCCAAATCGACGCCTCGCCGGCCGAACTGGCACGCCATCTCCCAACGCCGCTGCTGTCGGCGGTCGGCGACGAGGTCGCCGACGGGCTCTGGACACCGGATAACGGCCAGCCTCTGCCACTGGCGTTGTTCGATGCTGTGTGCGTCGACTATTCGTTACAACGCCTGCCGCACTATACTGGGAGCGACTGGCGCAATATCCAGCCATGGATTCTGCTGACCAACTACCAGCGCTATGTCGACCAGTTCGTGCGCTGGGGATTGGATGAACTGGTCAACCCCGCCGGCGCGCATGACCGCTTGACAGCCCAGGGTGATATCGTAGCCGCGCGAGATGCTGGAATTGAACGGTCGTACGATTGGCCAAGTTGCGTGGGATGTCGGACACCAGGATCAAGGTCCATTCCGAAAAGTGTTTCAAAAGGTGATAGGACTTAAGCCGGGAGACTACCGAAAGCGC
>DASYBP010000121.1:0-8846 GCA_036500715.1 Rhodopila sp. | reverse complement strand
ATAGTGGTACCGGTAGTTCGAGCGCTGGATAGTGTCTTTCGCGTGCGTCTACCGGCCGCCGCGGAACCGCTCGACCGCCGCGACCAGGGCGCGGCGGATGCCGGGTTCCAACGCCGAGTGGCCGGCGTCGGGGACGATCGTCATGCGCGCATTGCGCCAGGCGGCGGCGAGGTCGAACGCCGTCACCGCCGGGCAGATCATGTCATAACGGCCTTGGACGATCTCGGCGGGAATGTGGCTTATCTGGTCCATGTGCCCAAGCAGGCCGCCGGGCTGCAGGAACAGGCCGTGCGCGAAGTAGAATGCCTCGATGCGGGCGAGACCAAGGGCGGTGCGGTCCTGGGAGAAGCCGCTGACGGTTTCCGGGCTGGGCAGCAGCGTGCTGCAGGTGCCCTCGTAGACCGACCAGGCGCGCGCGGCCGGCAGATGGACCGAGGGATCGGGGTCGGTTAGCCGGCGTAGAAAGGATCCCAGCAGATCGTCGCGTTCGGCTTGCGGCAGGAAGCCCGCAAAGGCAGCGTGGGCTTCCGGAAAAATCGACTGCATGCCGTGCAGGAACCACTCGACCTCCCGCGGGCGCCCCAGGAAGACGCCGCGCAAGACGGCGCCAGCGACTTGCTGCGGGTGTGCCTGGGCGTAGGCCAGCGCCAGGGTCGAGCCCCAGGAACCGCCAAACAGCAGAAACCGCTCGATCGCCAGGTGGCGGCGCAGGATCTCGATGTCGGCGACAAGGTCAGCGGTGGTGTTATGCTCCAGGCAGCCGAGGGGCCGCGACCGCCCCGCGCCTCGCTGATCGAAGATCACGATGCGCCAGAAATGCGGGTCGAAAAAGCGACGGTGGACGGCGCCGGCGCCGGCGCCCGGCCCGCCGTGGAGGAACAGCACCGGACGGCCGTTCGGATTGCCGGCTTGCTCCCAGTACATCACGTGGCCGCCGGATAGTGGCAGATATCCAGTCTCGTAAGGGCCAATCTCAGGAAACAGGTCACCGCGGGGCATGGCCGCCAATGGTATAGGGACACGCGGCAACAGGAAACAAAACTTTGGGCTATTTCGTGCGCGTGGTTGCCGAGGCCGGCGCTGCTGGTGGATAGTGTTCGGCAAGAACAAGGGGAGGATCGCGCCGTGTCATCAGGCACCGAGGACAAGATCGGCCAAACGCCCATGACGGGCGCGGACTACCTCGCGTCGCTGGATGACGGACGCGAGGTCTACATATACGGCGAGCGAGTCGAGAAGGTCACCGAGCATCCGGCCTTTCGTAACACCGCGCGGATGATCGCGCGGTTGTATGACGCGATGCACGATCCGCAACGCCGGTCAAAGCTGATGGTCCCGACCGATACCGGCAACGGCGGCATGACGCACGCCTTCTTCAAGGCGCCAAAGACGGCCGGGGACCTGATCGCCGGTCGTGACGCGATCGCGGAATGGGCGCGGCTGACCTACGGCTGGGTCGGCCGGTCGCCGGATTACAAGGCGGCGTTCCTGGCAACGCTTGGCGCCAACGCCGAGTTCTACGCACCGTATCAGCAGAATGCTCGGCATTGGTACAAGTTCAGCCAGCAGCGGGTGCCGTTCATCAACCACGCTATCATCCATCCGCCGGTGGATCGCGACCGCCCACCCGATCAGGTCAGCGACGTTTGCTGCCACGTGGTGCGGGAGACCGATGCCGGGATCGTGGTGTCGGGCGCGAAGGTGGTCGCGACCGGTTCAGTGCTGACCAACTACACGTTCGTCGCCCACCACGGACTGATCCCGCTGCAGGACAAAGCCTATGCGGCAGTGTTCATGATCCCGACCAACGCGCACGGCATCAAGTTCATCTGCCGGACGTCGTATGAAATGACCGCGACGGCGATGGGCAGCCCGTTTGACTACCCGTTGTCCAGCCGGCTGGATGAGAACGACGCCATCTTCATCATGGATGAAGTCCTGGTACCGTGGGAGAATGTCTTCGTCTACGGCGACGTGGAAAAGGCGAACAATTTCTTTCCGCGCACCGGGTTTTTGCCTCGATTTGTGGTGCATGGGTGCACGCGGCTGGCAGTGAAACTGGATTTCATCTGCGGCCTGCTACTGAAGGCGGTCGAGGCGTCGGGCACCAAGGATTATCGTGGCGTGCAGGCGAATGTCGGCGAGGTGATCGCGTGGCGGAATCTGTTCTGGGCGTTGTCGGACGCCATGGTGCGGGATCCGAAGCCATGGGTCGGCGAGCATGTGCAGCCCAACATGGAGCCCGGCAACGCGTATCACATCATCTCTACGATGGCCTACACGAAGGTGAAATACATTATTGAACAGACGGTGGCGTCCGGGCTGATCTACTTGAACAGCCATGCGCGTGACTTCCAGAGCGCCGACATCCGGCCGTATCTCGACAAGTATCTGCGGGGGTCGAACGGTTATGGCGCGGAAGAACGGGTGAAGTTGATGAAACTGCTGTGGGACAGTATCGGCTCGGAATTTGGCGGCCGGCATGAGTTGTATGAGATCAACTACGGCGGTTCTACCGAGGAGATCAGGCGCTACTGTCTGTTTGGGGCGCAGGCCTCGGGGAACGCCGCGGTGTTCAAGGGATTTGCCGAACAGTGCATGGCGGAATACGACCTGAAAGGGTGGACGGTGCCGGACCTGACCGATCCGGGGGATCTGAGCTACCATCTGATGCGAGGCCAGTTTTGAGGCGGCGCGCCTTGCGACTGGTCTACTGGTTGGGTCAAGGTTCGTCGCAGCTTACGTTCGATGGCTTCGCGATCGCTGTCCCCAAAGACACGTAGGGGCCGACCGCGTGTAATCTCGATCGCATACGGGGCCGCGCCGCGCCTAAGCGCAGTTAAGGAGCAAGACTATGAGCACCGGACCCAAGGGCGCGCGAAAATCGTATCGTGACGACTGGCCTGATCTCCCTCTTTCGGACTGGGCCGACACCTGCGCCACATTGCATCTGTGGACACAGGTGGTGGGAAAGATTCGCCTGGCCCATGCTCCGATGATCAACCATTGGTGGCAGGCCCCTCTGTACGTGACCTCTCGCGGGCTGACAACGTCGCTGATCCCTTATGGTGGTGTGTGTTTTCAAATCGACTTCGATTTCATTGATCACACCCTGACGCTGAAAACGAGCCAAGGTGAAATCGAAACCGTCGCTCTCGGCCCGCGGACGGTAGCGGATTTCTACATGGAGGTTATGGGCCGTCTTCGCGGACTTGGGCTGGAAACCCGGATCTGGACCATGCCGGTCGAAATACCGGACGCTATTCCTTTTGAGCATGACAGCATGCACCGATCCTACGATCCGGACTATGTCCAACGGTTCTGGCGTGCTTTGGTTCAGGTCGAACGGGTCCTCACCCGGTTTCGGGGACAATTCCTCGGGAAAGTCAGTCCAGTACATTTCTTTTGGGGTAGCTTCGACATGGCGGTCACTCGCTTCTCTGGACGCTCCGCGCCCAAATTGGTGAGCAACTCGCCAAACCTGGGGGCGTGGGTTATGCAGGAGGCGTATTCGCACGAAGTGAGCAGCTGCGGCTTCTGGCCGGGCAACGGCGGGTTCGGCCAAGCGGCATTCTACAGCTATGCCTACCCGGAGCCACAGGGCTTTGCATCCGCGCCGATATCGCCCATCGCCACATACTACGATCAGAGCCTTGGACAGCATATTCTGCCCTATAATGCGGTCCGCCAGGCGATATCGCCGGATGACGAGCTGATGCGTTACCTGATCGATACCTATGAAGCCGCAGCGAACCTCGGCGGCTGGGAACGTCTGGCCCTGGAACGACCCGGAGGTCCACAATGACCTTCAGAAAGCGGCACGATCCTAAAGAGTCACCATACTGGCTTTCACCATGGTTTGTCTTCGGGACACCGTTAGCTTTAGTATTGCAAATCAGAGAAGCGCGATTGGTCGCACTTCGTTTGAAGTAGCCGATGAAGGCCGGAAACGCATCGTGAAGCGATCACCCATGCTGGCGCTACTGCTACTCGTCATGACGGCGTGTGCTGCCACTTTCTGCATCGGCGTTTACGCTGGATACGCGCGCGCTTGGCCCTTGTCACGATTGAAAATACTTGTAGCCAATCATTTGGGTGACCCGGACATCCAGACAGATCGGTTCGGCCGCCTGCGGCGGTATCCTGGCAAGAACGAAATCGCTTGTCCCCTGCAGGACGAAGCAACGGCTGTCCTGCTGGTGGCGGGGCAGTCCAACGCGGCCAATGCGCAAGGCCAGCGCTATGAGAGTCCAGATGATCGGGTGGTCAATTTCTTCGAGGGCCGCTGCTATCGGGCGGCCTCTCCCTTGCTTGGCGCCGATGGCCGTAGGGGCGAGTCCTGGACGCTGCTCGGCACGAAGCTGGTTCGGGCCGGCCTCTACAACAGTGTGATTCTGGTGCCGGCCGCGGTTGGCGGTTCACCGATCAGGCGCTGGGTAGCCGGGGGCGATCTCAGCACGATGCTGACAGAGGTGATCCGCGCGACTAAGGGGCGATATACGATTACCGGGGTACTTTGGGACCAGGGCGCGACAGACTTCGCCTTGCGAACACCGGAGGATCGTTACCGGTCGGAGCTCAAAAGCCTGATTGACCAGGTTCGTGCCGAGGGCGTGACGGCGCCCTTTTTCATCACGCGGTGCAGCGTCGGCGGGGAGGGCTGGACGGAAGATAATCCGATCGCGCGGGCACAAGCGGCGCTGGCGGATGGCAAGACGATATTCGACGGCCCGAATACCGATCACGATGTTACCCCGTTTGACCGTTATGACGGCTACCATTTTTCCGCCAGCGGGCAAGAGAAATGGACCGACACCTGGGTGCAGTTGTTGCAGGCGCACGGGCGCGCGAAGTGACATTGTGAACGACGGCCGGTGTCCGCGGTGTCCGCGGTATCGCACCGGGAGGTATGTTCGCGGATTCCCGACGGAAATCTAAGATAGGCCGACATGCAACGTCTCTGGATTTGTCTGGGCTCGCTGGCTGGATTCGGCGCGGTGGCGATGGCGGCGTATGCGGCGCACGGGATCGGTGACCCGGCGGTGGCGCGCGTCATTGGCAGCGGCGTACGGATGGAAGGGTGGCATGCGCTGGCCTTGTTAGGCACGGGTCTGTGGGCGCCGCGGGGCGGGCGACTGGCAGACGCGGCGGGGGTGGCGTTTGCTTTGGGATTGGTGCTGTTCTGCGGCGCGGTCTACTCGCTGGGGCTGGCGCAGGTGTCGTGGGGTCCGCTGGCGCCCGCCGGCGGCATTCTGCTGATGATCGGCTGGTTGTTGTTGGGCGCGTCGGCGTTGCGGGCGCGATGATCGGGGCGGCGTATCTGGCCGCCGAGGGCTACGAGCAAACCCTGACCGAGGAACTCGCCCGTCGTGGCGCGACGATCAGCGCCTGGCACGGCCGGCTGGCCCTGTCACCCGACAAGCCGGTGCCTGCCGCCTGGGCGCTGGATGTCTGGACCAACCCGCGGGAGATTGCGGTTTCCACGGTCAAAGCGGGGGCCGACGCACTGCGTTCGATGCAGCGCAATTGGGGCGCGTACGCCGCGGTCAGTCATCGCAGGATGGCGCTGATTCAGCAGCGCTTGCCTCCGGTCAGGGCACGTCCGCTGACGTTTCCGCGTTCGGCGCCAGAGTCGCATCTGGGCGCCTGGACCTTGCTGGCGCCCGACCGGTTGCTGGCCAGCCCGGTCAAGTCAAGTCCATTCATCAATGGCGAATGTCAGTTCGTCGAGGACCATATCGGGCCACCGAGCCGGGCGTATCTGAAGCTCTGGGAGGCGCTGGTGCGGTTTGGGCGGTGGCCCGGCGCGGGCGAACAGTGCCTCGACCTGGGTGCCTCTCCGGGTGGATGGAGCTGGGCGCTGGCGAGGCTTGGCGCGGATGTGTCGGCGGTGGACAAGGCGCCACTCGATCCCACGGTGGCGGTCATGCCGGGGGTGACCGAACGGCTGGAAAGTGCGTTCGCCATGGTGCCCGAACCGGTGGACTGGTTGTTCAGTGACGTCATCGCCTATCCGGACCGGCTGCTTGCCCTCATCCGGCGCTGGATCGACGCTGGGGCGGCGCGGTACGTGGTCTGCGCGATCAAGTTTCAGGGCCCGACCGATCATGCGGCGGCCGAGGCCTTCGCCGCGATCCCGGGCGGCCGCGTCGTCCATCTGTTCCACAACAAGCACGAATTGACCTTCCTGTGGGGTGCTTGCTGATTGGCGCCGGGTTCGGCTAGATGCGCCGATACAGCGGTTTGGGGGCGTGCATGGCGATCAACAAGATTTTTCCGGACCCCAGGGCAGCTCTGGCGGGCCTGCTGCACGACGGCATGACCATCATGGCGGGCGGGTTCGGGCTGTGCGGCATCCCTGGCGCGCTGATCGAGGCTATCCGTGACAGCGCGGTGAGGAATCTCACGATCATCTCCAACAATGCCGGCATTGACGATGTCGGGCTGGGGATACTGCTGCAGACGCGGCAGGTGCGGAAGATGATCAGCTCCTACGTTGGGGAAAACGCCACCTTTGCGAAGCAGTTTCTGGCCGGCGAACTGGAGATCGAGTTCAACCCGCAGGGCACGCTGGCGGAACGCATCCGAGCGGGCGGGGCCGGGATTCCGGCGTTCTTCACGGCGACAGGGGCCGGGACGCAGATAGCGGAGGGTAAGCCGCAGCAGGAAATTGACGGGCGGTTGTATGTGCAGGAGCGCGGGTTGCGCGCGGATCTGTCGATCGTCCACGCCTGGAAGGCCGACACCGAGGGAAATCTAGTGTACCGAAAGACCGCGCGGAACTTCAACCCGATCGTGGCGACCGCCGGTGAGATCGTGGTCGTGCAGGTCGAGCATCTGGTGGAACCGGGGCAGATCGACCCCGATCACATCATCACCCCCGGTATCTTCGTCAATCGTATCGTCAAACTGGATACGATCGACAAACGGATCGAGCAACGCACTGTGCGCAAGCGCGCCTAAGGGAGGCACCGATGGCCTGGACTCGTGACCAGATGGCCGCCCGGGCGGCCAAGGAACTGCAAGACGGTTTTTATGTGAATCTCGGGATCGGCATTCCGACCCTAGTGGCGAATCATATCCCGCCCGGGATGTCGATCCAGTTGCACTCGGAAAACGGCATGCTGGGGATGGGTGCCTTCCCGTTCGAGGGCGAGGAGGACGCCGACGTGATCAACGCCGGCAAGCAGACGGTGACGGAACTGCCGACGACCAGTTTCTTTGACAGCGCCGCGAGCTTCGCGATGGTGCGGGGCGGGCACATCAACATCTCCATCCTGGGGGCGTTGCAGGTGGCGGAGAATGGTGACCTGGCGAACTGGATGATCCCTGGGAAGATGGTGAAGGGCATGGGCGGGGCGATGGACCTGGTCGCGGGCGTCCGGCGGGTGGTGGTGCTGATGGAGCACACGGCCGGCGGCAAGCCCAAGTTGCTGAAGCGTTGCACCCTGCCGCTGACCGGAGCGGGCGTGGTGGATCTGGTCATCACCGATCTGGGTGTGTTCGAGGTTACGGCGAAAGGCCATGATGACGGTCTGATACTGGTGGATCTCGCGCCGGGCGTGTTACTGGCTGAGCTGCACGAGAAGACCGAGGCGCCGTTTACGGTGGCGAAGCATCTGTAGGGGTGGCGTTCGCGCTGGGCAATCCGACGCTGCGTCGCTATATTCAGCCCCGATGGAACCAGCATCCGTGCCCATTGCGTCTCGACACGCCAGGAATCGACCGGCCCGTGCAAGCAGCACAGTGGCGGGGGAGCGGCCGCGCGACAAGGATGGGGCCTGGGAGACGATCAAGTTCGGCGATGTCACCATCACGGCGCAGCGGCCGAATGATGCCGAAATCCAACGGAATGTCGAGGCCGGGTGGGCCGGGCTGGCTCGGGCGTTGCCGAGGCTGGTGCGGCCCGGTGTGCGCATCTACCCGAAAAAGGACGTTCCGCTGTATTCCTGTGATCCCGACGATCCGAACATCTTCATCCGGAAGCTGAACGGCAAGACCCAGCGCGGCGTATTCGAGGACGGGCAGTTCAAGGCGACTGATTGAACACGGTCGGGGAGGCGCTCGACACCATCCTGCGGGCGCGCGACGAAACCCGGAAGCCGCTCGCAGTCGTACTTGCCGGTCATAACGGGTCGGGCAAGTCGACGCTGTGGCGCCGATCGCTGGCCGACCGGTTGGAGGTGCCGCTGATCAATGCCGACCGGATGATGCTGTCGATCCTGCCCGAACCGGGCGAGGACGGCCATCTGGTGGCGTGGGCGGCGCGGCTGCGCGATCGCGACGAAGGCTGGATGCGGGTGGCCCAGCAAGGCGTCCAGGCGTTCGTCGGTCATGCGATGGCGGCGCGGGTGCCGTTCGCGATGGAGACAGTGTTTTCCTACTGGGAGCAGCGGGCGGATGGCAGGGTCGTCTCAAAGATCGACCTGATCACGGATCTGCAGGCCGTCGGGTATTTCGTGCTGCTGGTCTTCGTGGGACTGGCCAATGCCGAAGCGTCTATTCTGAGGGTGATGACTCGGATGCAGCGCGGCGGGCATGGTGTTAACGAAGCCACGTTGCGGAAGCGGTTTCCAAAGACACAGACGGCAGTCGGAGCGGCGTTGCGGGTGGCGGATGCGGCGCTGCTGGCCGATAACAGCCGATCCGTCGAGGCCGCCTTTACGGTCTGCCGGGTCCAGGTGGGCCTGATGGCGCTGTTCGATATCAGGCGCGGTGGCAAACCGCCAGCGGCCATTTCGGCGTGGCTCGACCGTGTGGCGCCGGATTAACGGACCGGATCGACGGCGACCGTGCTATCGGCGCATTCTAGGTTGTGTCACGATTGCGGTGGCGCAATCAAGAAC
>DASYBP010000120.1:0-24782 GCA_036500715.1 Rhodopila sp. | reverse complement strand
AGGGTCCGCAGGAACGGCGTAAGCTCGTAGTTGCCGTCGCGCAGCGTGGCGCCGAGATGCGCCCGCAGGTCAGGCGAGGGATCGTCACGAACAAAGAAGCGATAGATCTTCGTCGCGAGGTGAACCGAGGTCGCCGGTTGTTCGAGGATGATGTCGAGCACCTGAACACCATCGAACGGGCCGGTTCGCCCAAGGAATGTTTTGTCGCGTCCGTCATGCTTGCTGGCGTCGAAGCCGAACGACAGGTCGTCGCCGATCCAGCCGGTGAAAGCGCGCGCCGCCTGGCGCACATCCTGCTCGGTGTAATTGCCAACGCCCATCAGGAACAGTTCCATGACCTCGCGGCCAAAATTCTCGTTGGGCGCATCCTTCACGTTGCGGCCGGCGTCGAGAAATACCAGCATCGCCGGGTCCTGCGCCACGCCGATCATCAGCGTTCGGAAGTTGCCGGTGCCTTTGGCGCGCAGCAGGTCAAGTTGAACCTGCATCTTGCGGTAATCGCGCACCTTGTCAGCACCGGTCGCGAAGTGCCCGTGCCAGAACAGCGCCATCTTTTCCTGCAGCGGCTGCTTGGACAGCAGCATGCATTCCGTCCACCAATGCGCGAGGCGGTATGTCTCCAGCGTGCTGGCGCGCAGCCAGTAGAAGAACCGGTCGACGACGGGCTGCAACCGTCGCGGTCCCGCGGGCTTGATGCTGACCCCCATCGCCGCGCCGGTTTTTGCGGCGAGCCGGGTAGCGGCCGGCCGGGTCTCCGGAAAGACCCGCAGCGTCGGGTCGTAGATTGGCGACTGGCTGAACGCCGGCAGGTCGCCCATCGCGCCGGGGTCGAAATCGACGAGGGAACTGACGGCAGCCATGGGACCAAGGTTGTAGAGCCGGGTAATCTCCTCGGGGGTCCCGCCGAAGCCGGCGCGATCCAGCAGGTGGCGTGCACGCTCGTAGGTCCAGTCCGACGAGGCGATCGGTGTCATGTCGCCGACCCAACTGGAGGCTGCCGAATTCTCGACCATATTTCCGCCCTGTGGAAACATTCGTTATCCAAGCTGAACAGCAGAATAGTGCCGAAATGCAGGTTGTGTCGAGGTCATCGCAGGAGGCGGGGCCTTTGACGGTGCGGCCGGGTGACCGCCTCTGGCCCTTTCGGCCGGGCTGCGGCAAAGTCTTGGTGATCGTCGGAGGAAAACGCCATGGCCAAGGTCATCATCTGCTGCGCCGTCACCGGTGCCATCCACACGCCCAGCATGTCGGATTATTTGCCGATCACGCCCGAGGAGATCGCGCGGTCTTCGATCGAAGCTGCCGAGGCCGGCGCGGCGATCATCCATCTGCACGCGCGCAATCCGGTTGACGGGTCGCCGACGCCCGATCCGGCCGTGTTCATGAATTTTCTGCCCATCATCAAGCAGAGCACCGACGCCGTGATCAACATCACCACGGGCGGCGGGCTGACGATGACGCTGGACGAGCGGCTGGCGGCGCCGCTGGTGGCGAAGCCAGAAATGTGCAGCCTGAACATGGGCAGCATGAACTTCAATATCTCGCGGGCGGGCGACCGGATCAAGCAATGGAAGTTCCCCTGGGAAAAGCCGTATCTGGACGCCACTGACAACTTCATTTTCCGCAATACCTTCAAGGATATCGAGGGGATCGTCGAGAAGCTGGGCAAGGGTCACGGCGCTCGGTTTGAATTTGAGTGTTATGATATCGGACATCTGTACAACCTGGCGTACTGCCTGGACCGCAAGGTCGTCGAGCCGCCGCTGTTTGTGCAGTCGATCTTCGGCATTACCGGCGGCATCGGCGCCGAACCGAGGAACCTGCTGTTCGCCAAGGAGACGGCGGACCGTCTGTTCGGCGATCAATACGTCTGGTCGGTGCTGGCGGCGGGACGGCACCAGATGGCGTTCACCACGATGGCCGGCATCAATGGCGGCAACGTCCGGGTGGGCCTGGAGGATAGTCTTTACATCGGTAAGGGTCAGTTGGCGAAGTCGAACGCCGAACAGGTGGCAAAAATCCGCCGTATCCTGGAGGATCTAAGCCTGGAGATCGCCACGCCGGCCGAGGCGAGGGAGATGCTGAAGCTGAAGGGCGGCGACCGGGTCGGATTCTGACCAATGTTCGACCTGAAGGAACTCAAGGACAAGATTGCCGTCATCGGCGTCGGCAACACGAAATACGGCAACTTCCCGGAACTCGACGAGTACGGTCTGGCGGCGCAGGCGTTTCGCAATGCGGTGAAAGACTGCGGCATCGACAAGAACAAAATCGACGGGATGCTGGTGTCTCGCATTCCGTACTACGCGCGTATGGGCGAGGTGTTGGGCATCAACCCGCGCTGGACGATCACCCTGCCGGGCCATGGCCGAATGTCTGGCATGGGGATTGTCGAGGCAGCGACTGCGATCGCCGCGGGGCACTGTAATCATGCCGCGTTGATGTATGCCAATATTGGCCGGTCCCGGCGCGTGAATTACGGCGGCGACGAAAGCCCGGGGACTTGGGACCCGTGGGGATTCACCTCGCCTGGTGCGGCGCATGCAATGGCTTTCCGTCGGCACATGGAGATGTACGGCACGACGACGCGGCAACTGGCGGAGGTTTCGGTAGCGATGCGGTATCACGCGGGCCTCAATCCGGACGCGGTGATGCGCAATCCCATCACGATCGAAGATCATGAAAGTGCGCGTTTCATCGCCGCGCCCTTGCGGCTGCTGGACTACTGCCTGATCAACGACGGCGCGGTCTGCCTGATTCTGACGTCGGCTGAACGCGCCCGAGATTTTGCCAAATCTCCGGTCACGATCTCGGGTTTTGGGGCGCAGGAGACGTTCACTCCGTCCTCGATCGCCAATTTCGACATGGACTTCTGGTACCCGGCGATCAGCGCCGCCGGTCGGCAAGCGTATGAAATGGCTGGCGTGACCCAGGACGATATCGACGCGCTGATGTGCTACGACAATTTTTCTCCGACCGTGCTGTTCAGCCTCGAGGGGTTGGGATTCTGTGAACGCGGTGGGTCTGGGGCGTTTGTGCAGGACGGGGCGCTGCGCCTGGGCGGGCGGCTGCCAGTCAATACCGACGGCGGACATTTGTCGAATTCGTATATGCAGGGTTGGGCGCTGAACATCGAGGCGGTGCGTCAGCTTCGCGGCGAATGCGGTGCGCGACAGGTGCCGGACTGCGAGGTCGTGCAGTATGTGCAGGCGACCCCCTGCACGCGGTCCATTATCTACACGCGCGGCTGAAGGGAGTTGGTTGCATGAGGTACAATAAGCCGCTGCCGCGCGTGGACACGTTGAATGCTCCGTTCTGGACGGCGGCAAAGGACGACCGGTTGCTGCTGCAGCATTGTCCGGCCTGCGGGGACACACGGTTTCCGCCTGGGCCGGTCTGTCCGAAGTGCCTGGCCGGCGATCAGGATTGGGTGGAGGCGTCGGGGAAGGGGACGTTGGAATCGTGGGTCGATATGCACCGAGCGTACTGGGACGGGTTCGAGGATGATCTGCCCTACCGGGTGTGCCTGGTGAGGCTGGAGGAGGGGCCAGTGATGGTCAGCAACCTTGTCGACAAGACGGAGAATTTACGGATGGGCGCGCCGGTCAGGGTGGTGTTCGATGCGCTGACGACGGACGTGACGCTGCCGAAATTTACCCTGGTTTGAGGGTTGTCGCGCGAGCCTTTCACTTCACCACGCCATCGCCGAGCAGTGCCTTGGCGTTCCCTTGCAGCGTGTTGCCGATCAGAGTTGCTTCCGTTGCGGTCAAATTGTCGACAAGGAACGAGTGATAATTGCCCTCGACCAGGAAGGTGTTGTGCTCGACGAGGATCTCGGGCGTGGGTTGCGCAACGCCGTCTGAACCGATCATCACCGCGGCGGTGTGATTTTCCGATCTGGGGCCTTTCTGGATCTTGTTGTCCCGCAGCAGCACCGCGCCACCATTGGCTATTTCCACGTCATAGCTTGCGGTACCGTTTGCACCGTCGGCGATGTCGCAGCCGATCACTTCCGTCCGGTTGGCCCGCGACTTGATGTGATGACCCTGCCGCGTTTCAAAGAACTTTGTCCGTTCAACCCTGAGCAGCCCGAGATTGCCGACATAGACGCCATGCGCGCAGCCGCTGCGCTCGCACGTGCCATTGTGGATGAACTCACTGT
The DNA here is from genome assembly GCA_036500715.1 of Rhodopila sp. Classification (GTDB taxonomy): domain Bacteria; phylum Pseudomonadota; class Alphaproteobacteria; order Acetobacterales; family Acetobacteraceae; genus Rhodopila. The sequence continues at coordinate 20,620 of DASYBP010000120.1, read as the reverse complement.
CGCTGATGGTGATCGTTTTGCCAGGTTCGTCAGCCGCCAGCAGGCCGTCCTGGTTGTTGATAAAATGAACGTTCTGGATTGTCAGGTTGCCGCCTTCGGCGCGAATGCCGGCGCCGTTGAAGTCCGGCACGCGGGCACGCGTCAGCGTCAGACCGCGGACGGTTATATTGTTCCCATCCGTAATGAACAGCGCCTTGTCCATGCAGGTCTTGTCGGTGATCACGGTGGCGTCTGGTCCGGCCCCCTCGATCGTCAGGTTGTTGGCCTTCCAGACCGCGCAGTCGAAATACGATCCGGCGGCAATCACCACGTGATCGCCGTCATGGGCGGCCGCGGCCGCGGCCGAGGGCTGCGGATATGGCTTGCCCGCCCCAACCTCTAGGGTTGCCGCCAGGGCGGATGATGGGGCGCAGGGTGCGAGCAAGGCGGGCGGCGCCAGCAAGCCCGCTGTCAGACAGATCGATGCTTGAACGCAACGTAGGCGTTGCATGTCACGAACCTTGATAGTTTCGGTCTCAGACTATCACACGCTCAGGCCCGACGCAGCGCTTTAATTTCGCGGATATCACGAATCCGTTGGTTCCGCGGCGTTCCGCCGCCTTGTCCGATACCCGCACAGGCGTAAAGTCGATCCGTCAACATGCGCTGGGGAGACGGGATGGGCCGGCAGATCACTGTTTCGGGCGTCAGCCTGGAGGTCGAGGAGCGGGGCCCCTATGATGGAGGGGGGCGCCCAATGCTGTTCCTGCACCCTGGTGAGGGGCTGCAGCCCAAGCGTCCGTGGCTGGAGGTTCTCGGGCAAAACCATCGCGTTATCGCACCGCATCATCCTGGGTTCGGCAAGTCGGCGCTGCCGGACTGGATCAGTTCGGTTGATGATCTGGCCTACCTTTATCTCGATCTGGCGGCGCAGTTTGGGCTGGAGAACGCGGTGCTCGCCGGTGCCTGCTTCGGCGGGTGGGTGGCGGCGGAAATCGCCATTCGCAACACCGCCCGCTTCGCCGGGCTGCTGCTGACGGCGCCGCTGGGGATCAAGGCTGGCGGCGTGATGGATCGCGATATCGCCGACATGCACGCGATCTCGCGGGCTGAATTCATGCGCCTCGCCTGGGCCGATCCTGCCAAGGGTGAGATTGATTATACGCAACTGCCGGATACCGAACTGGCGGGGATCGCGCGCGGGCGGGAGGCGCTGGTGGTGTTCGGCTGGAAGCCATACATGCAAAACCCGCGGCTGAAGCGCTGGCTGCACCGGATCGACATTCCGTCGCATCTGATCTGGGGCGAGCAGGACGGCATCGTTTCGACATCTTACGGTGAAGCCTGGAAGGTAGCGATTCCCGGTGCCTCGCTGGAGACTATGCCGCGGGCCGGGCACTACCCGCACTGGGAACAGCCCGACGCCTTCGCGGCGCGGGTACGCGCCTTCACCGACCGCCTGTAGGATCATCCGACATGCGCACCTGGTATTTCTCCGAAATGGCCTATCATCCGGCGTGGGAGAAAGGTCTTGCCCGCGGCTCGCTGCGGGTGAATTTTCCCAGTGAAAGTCTGGATCCTCAAGAGGCCGGCAGGCTGCTGAACCGCTACCTCGATGAATTCGCGCTGTGCGACGAGGTCGGGCTGGACATCATGGTAAACGAGCACCACAGCACCGCCACCTGCATGACGGTGTCGGTGCCGATGGCGCTGGCGGTGATTGCGCGCGAAACTAGAAAGGCACGCTTGCTCAGCCTGGGCAATCCCATCGCGAACCGGCCTGATCCGGTTCGGGTCGCAGAAGAAATGGCATGGCTCGACTGCCTGTCGGGCGGCCGGATCGAGATGGGGCTGGTGAAAGGCGCGCCGTATGAGATCGCCCCGGCAAATTCCAATCCCGGTCGGCTGATGCGGCGCTACTGGGAGGCGCACGATCTGATCATCAAGGCGCTGTCGACGACGACCGGCCCGTTTTCCTGGGAAGGCGAGTTTTACCAGTATCGCATGGTCAACATCTGGCCGCGGCCGATCCAGCAGCCGACGCCGCCGATCTGGATGACCGGCATGAGCGTCGATACTGGCTCCGCGGCGGCGGAGAAAGGTCATGTCGTTGGCACTTTGCTGTCCGGCGGCCTCGCCAAGCCAATGTACGATGCGTATCGCAGGCGTGCGCGGGAATTGGGTTGGGAAGCGGGTCCGGATCGGATGGCCTATGCCGCCATCGTCGGCGTGGGCGCCACGCGGGCGGAAGGGCTGCGGCGCGCCGACAGCATCGCCGACTATGTGCGGACGGCGCCGGTGGTAGCCGAGCCGTTTACCAATCCGCCAGGGTACAACTCGATCGGTGCCAATGTGGCGATGCTGCGGGCGGGGCCACGGGCGCATCGGATGATAACTGACCGGAACGGTGTGCAGATCGATCACCGCACGGCGACGGTCGAGCAATTCATGGACACCGAAACCGTCTTTGCCGGGACGCCGGACGACGTTTTCAACCAGTTGAAGGCGTTCAACCAGCGGATGGGCGGCGTAGGGCATTTGCTGTTCTTCGGCCAGGGCGGTCATCTGACGCACCACGACGCCAAGGAGAACATCCGCCTGTTCGGCAAGGAGGTGGCACCGCGTTTACGCGAGCTTGGCGCGCCAGAGGCCATGGCGGCGGCGGAGTAGGCCCGATGTCGCAAACCGCCAGCCGGTTCGCCGGGCAAGTCGACGCGGCGTGGCTCGGCCTTCACGTTGAGCCGGTGCTCGAGCCCGACCTGCCGATCATCGATCCGCACCATCATCTGTGGGTCAGGGAAGGTAACGTCTACCTGCTGAACGATCTGCTCGCTGACCTGGGCAGCGGTCACAACGTCATCGCGACAGTGTTCGAAGAATGCCACTCGATGTACCGGGCCACCGGCCCGGATAACGAAAAGTCACTGGGCGAGACCGAGTTCGTGACCGGCGTCGCGGCGATCGCCGCCAGCGGCATTTTCGGACCGGTCCGGGCGTGCGCCCGCATGGTCGGGCGGGTTGACCTCATGCTTGGCGATCGGGCGCGCGGCCTGCTGGAGCGGCACCTGATCGCCAGCGGCGGCCGGTTTGCCGGGGTCCGGCAGTCGACCGCGTGGGATGCCTCGGAGCGAATCCACAAGGTTGTGCCGATGCCGGGGGCGCTGCGCGACGACAAGTTCCGTGCCGGCTTCGCGGGTCTCGCGGCGCTGGATCTGGTGTTCGATGCGTGGGTGTATCACCCGCAACTGCATGAGGTTGCTGATCTGGCGGATGCGTTTCCTCGCACGCAGATCGTGCTGAACCACGTCGGCACCCCGATCCTCGGCGGACCTTACGGTACCGACCGGGCGCAGGTGTTCGCTGATTGGAAAGCTGGCATGACAGCGCTGGCGGAGCGCCCGAATGTAACGGTGAAGCTGGGCGCGCTGCCGATTCGCCTGCCAGGCGCGGGCACGCCATCGCGTGAGAAACCGCCCGGGTCGGATGAAGTCGCCACTGCCTGGCGTCCTTGGCTGGAGACCTGCGTCGACTTGTTTGGCCCCGGTCGCTGCATGTTCGAGAGCAACTTCCCGGTGCAGAAGCGCTGGAGCAGCTATCAGGTCACGTGGAACGCCTTCAAACGTATCGCCGCGGGCGCGTCATCAGCAGAAAAGGCAGCGTTATTCGCCGGAACCGCGGCGCGCGTTTATGGCGTCACGTCCATCCCGAATGTTTGATACCGGCGCGGCGCTTGCGAAACAACCGAGACACAGCGCTGTAACAGATGCTTCCTATATCGCCCCGCTAGTGTGGTGGTTCCGAAGTCCGCCATACTGTGGATCATCGCCGTCGTGCGAAAAGCACGCCTGCGGCGTGACGCGGACCTCGGAACCATTAACCACACTAGAAAACAATGGCTGGTTAGTGTCCTTATCGATTCGAAAGTCCGTAAAGCGGCTGATCCACATCGTGACGGACTTTCGAATCGGTAAGGACACTAGCCGATCAGTTGCGGAGGAGATTTGCGATGTCCGTCTGGAAGCGTTTGGGTTCGGTGGCCGCTGTGGCGGGCTTTGCCGCGGTCGGGGTGGCCGTGGCGCCGCATAATGCCAACGCCTGGTGGCGCGGCGGGTGGGGCGTTGGGATCTGGGTGCCCCCGGTGGTCGTCGCGCCTACACCGTATTATTACCCGCCGCCCGTCGCGTATGCGCCGCCGCCGGCCTACAACCCGCCGCCGGGCAGGGTCTGGGTGCCGCCGCACTGGGAAGGCCCTTACTGGGTGCGCGGTCATTGGGCCTGATCCCCTTGGGCCTAATCCTGTTGGGCATGATCCCGGTGGGCTTAATCCCGGCTTTATAACAGATTCTGTTGACGAAGCCGCCGGCAGGGTCCACCGCTGATACCCATGTTGCGCCGCTTCGAAGCTCTGCTGGATCCTACCGCCGGCACGCCAGCCCCGCCCCCTAACGCGGGGCTGGTCCGATTCTACTGGTCCTTTATCCGGCAGGTGACCGGCCTGACCGCCGCGCTGTTTTTGTTCGGTGGGCTGAGCGCAATTCTGGACACGATGATCCCGACCTTCATCGGGCGGATCGTCAGTCTGACTTCATCCCATTCGCCACAGACGCTGTTTCGCGACAGCGGTCTGACCTTGCTGGGCATGGCGGGCGTGGTGCTGGTGCTGCGCCCGATGAGTCTGTTTTCGCACAATGTCCTGGTGAACCAGATCGTCAACCCGGGCTTGTCAAACATGATCCGGTGGCAGAACCACTGGCACGTGGTCCGGCAAAGTTGGACCTTCTTCCAGAACGATTTTGCCGGCCGCATCGCCAATCGTGTCCTGCAGACCGGTCCGGCGCTGCGCGAAAGCCTGGTGATGGCTTTCGACGCGGCATGGTACATCATCGTCTACGGCTCCAGCGCGCTGGTGCTGCTCGGACGAATGGACTGGCGCCTGACACTGCCAATGGTTGTCTGGTTCCTCAGCTACGCCGCCATGCTGCGCTACTTCGTGCCGCGGCTGCGGGATCGATCGCGGCACGTGTCAGAGATGCGATCGACCCTGACTGGACGCATCGTCGACAGTTACACCAACATCCTGACGGTCAAGCTGTTCGCCCGAGCGGCGGATGAGGATGCGTTTGTGCGGGACGCGATTGACGACCATACGGAGGCTTTTCGCGACCAGACGCGGATGACGACGGCCTATACCTGCACGCTGGCGTTGATGAACGCGACGCTGATCGTTTCCACCGCGGCCGTCGCGTTGTGGCAGTGGTCGGCTGGGGCGATCGCCATCGGCGCGGTGGCGACCGCCATTCCGATGGCGTGGCAACTGAACAACATTGCCGGCTGGGTCGCGCGCAGCGTCACCTCGATATTTGAGAATATCGGCACGGTGCAGGACGGGATGCGCTCGATCGACGTCAAGCGTCAGATGGCCGATTCGGAAAATGCCGCCGAACTGCGGGTGACGGGCGGGGAGATCCGTATCGAAAACCTGCATTTCGACTACGGCCGGTTGCGCGACAGCACAGTGACGCACTATCCGGCGGTGCTGCACGGTATCAATCTGACCATCGCGCCGGGCGAGCGGGTCGGCCTGATCGGACCGTCAGGGGCGGGGAAATCCACCCTGGTCAACCTGCTGCTGCATTTTTATGAACCGGCTTCCGGTCGCATTCTGATCGACGGGCGGGATATCGCCGGCGTGACGCAGGAAAGCCTGCGGCGGCATATCGCGATGGTGACACAGGATACCTCGCTGCTGCATCGCTCGATCCGGGAGAATATCCGCTATGGCCGGCCTCAGGCGACGGACGCGGAGATCTTTGCCGCCGCGAGGCAGGCGCAGGCGGAGGACTTCATTCTGGGTCTGGAGGATTGGCACGGGCGCACCGGCTATGATGCGCATGTGGGGGAGCGTGGCGTGAAGCTGTCGGGTGGGCAGCGGCAGCGGGTGGCGCTTGCGCGGGTGATCCTGAAGGATGCGCCGATCCTGATCCTGGACGAGGCCACATCGGCGCTGGACTCCGAGGTCGAGGCGGCGATCCAGGAACAGCTTGATACGCTGATGGCGGGGCGGACGGTGATTGCTATCGCTCATCGTCTGTCTACCATAGCGCGTATGGACCGATTGATTGTGCTGAACGAAGGCCGGGTGGTCGAGACCGGCACGCACGCGGATCTGCTGCGCCGGGGCGGCGTCTATGCCGGATTGTGGCGCCGCCAGTCAGGCGCCTTCGAGGCCACCAGCGTCGCCGCCAAGTAGGGCTTGAACCACCCGATGTCGTCCGTGCTTTGCGCTAGTGGCGGGGGCCGTTTTTGCCGAAATCGAGCGGAAGGTCCGGATTGATAATCCGGAGAGGGTGCGTGATGGTGGCCGGCGGCACAAAGGAGGAAACAACGATGACAGGCATGCTCGCTGGCAAGGTCGCTTTGGTCACCGGCGGTGGCAACGGGATTGGCCGGGAGGCGGCATTGGCTTTTGCCCGGGAAGGCGCGCGTGTGGCGGTGGCGGACTACGAGGCCGAGGCCGCGGCGGAGACGGTCGCGCTGATCAATGGCAAGGGCGGGCAAGCGATTTCGCTTTCGGGCGATGTGACCGTGGCGGTGCAGGTGAAGGCGATGGTCGATGGCGCCGTCGCGGCATATGGGCGGCTGGACTGCGCGTTCAACAATGCCGGCATCGCCGGGCATCAGGTGGAGGCCTCCGGGCAACTGACCCACGAATGGTCGGAGAAGTCATTCGACCGAATGATCGAGGTCAACCTGAAGGGCGTGTGGCTGTGCATGAAGCATGAGATCCCGCTGATGCGGGCAGCGGGGGGCGGGGCGATCGTCAACACGGCCTCGGTTGCCGGGCTGATCGGGTTGCGGACGTCCAGCGGATACGTGGCAGCGAAGCATGGGGTAATTGGCCTGACGAAGACCGCGGCGGTGGAATTCGCCGAGGAGGGGATCCGGGTGAACGCCGTCTGCCCTGGCTACATCGTCACGCGCATGACGGGGCCGGTGCGCGAGACCCGAAGTGAGGTCGTGGTCGCGCGGACGCCGATGCGTCGGTTCGGCCAGCCGAACGAGATCGCCGAGATGGTGGTCTGGCTGTGCTCCGATCGGGCCAGCTATGTCACCGGTGCGGCCTATGAGGTTGATGGCGGCCTGACGGCTGCGTAGAGACTATCGGACTAGGCCGAGTCAGCAGCCAGACCACCGAGCGGCTCTACATCCGGCCGGCCAGCTTGCGCGCGAGCAGCCAGCCGGGTATGGCGGAGACGGGTGCGCCCGGCAGCAGCAGGAACCAGCCCCAGGGCTGGCCGTTCACGATCAGATCCATGCCAATGCCCAGCATCAGGCCGCCGACCAGGCTGCCGGTGACCCCGGCGGCTACGCCGAGCCAGATAATGTCGCTTCGGGTGACCATAACCCGGTTGCTAGACAGCGCCGGATTGTTTGACAAGCCGAAGGTCGACGCCTATACGCGCCGCTCTTCACTGCCGGGAACGTGGACGGGTCCGCTGGCAAAACCGGTGGGACCCGCGCCCGCCCACTGGTGTGCAACCAACGGGCCTACCGGTGCAACAACAGGACGAAAAGGCCAACGCGCCTATGACGAAGCGCGCCGAGAGCAAGTACAAGATCAACCGACGCCTGGGTATCAACCTGTGGGGCCGGCCGAAGTCGCCCATCAATAAACGGGAATACGGGCCCGGCCAGCACGGGCAGCGCCGCAAGAAGCCGACGGATTTCGGCACCCAGTTGATGGCGAAGCAGAAGCTGAAGGGCTACTACGGCAACATCAGCGAGAAGCAATTTCGAAAATACTATGAAGAAGCGGTGCGCCGGAAGGGCGACACGTCGGAGAATCTGATCGAGATTCTTGAACGCCGGCTAGATGCGGTCACCTATCGGCTGAAGTTCGCGGTGACACCGTTTGCCGCGCGTCAGTTCGTCTCCCATGGGCATCTGTTGATCAACGGCAAGCGGGTCAACATCCCGTCCTATCTGGTCAGGGACAACGACACGATCGAGGTGAAGGAGAAATCCAAGCAGCTCGCCGTGGTGCTGGACGCGACGCAGAGCAGCGAGCGCGACGTACCGGAATATTTGGAGGTCGATCATCGTGCCATGAAGGGCCGCTTTGCCCGAGCGCCGAAACTGTCTGACGTGCCCTATCCCGTGCAGATGGAACCCAATCTCGTGGTCGAATTCTACTCGCGGTAGCGTCTCAAGTTCAGGGTGCCTGCTTCGCTGGCCCTTGGCGAACTTCTCAGCGGCCCCTGAGTAAAAGGTCGGCGAGACAGGCGGCTGCCTGATCGAAGGCGATTTCCCAGTCGGACTGCGCGAAGACCTGCCCGCCCGTGGTGGTGATGCCGAAATCTATCATGGCGTTCTGCAGACACGCCTCTGAATGCACCAGAATCCCGTCGGGATCTCGCATCGTGCCTGATGTGCCCCCAGTCACGCCTGGTTTGGCGCTGATCAGCGTCAGGCTGTACGTGGTTTCGAAATGGTCCTTGACCTTGGCGGGATAGTGCCTAGGGTCGCGGCTCCATCCGGCCATGGGCTTCTTTAGCGCCCGCATATAGCCAACCTCGAACGCGGTGCCGGCGTCCATTTCAGACGAGCGGCGAAAGCCGTCGAGACAGAACAGACCGCCGTCCAGCCTGTCCATCAATTCGATGTCGGCTTTGACGATCTTTTCCAGCAACGCTCGATCGGGCGCCAATCCCTCGAGACCGAGCTGGTTGTCGAGGGGCGAGACGCCGGTCAAACCGTGACGCCGGCAAATTGCCTTCATTTGCTGAAACGTCGTATCTGGGTCGGGATAGAACACCATCGGGCCGGCCAGATAGACCCTGGTGCCCCGCCGGTCGCGGCTGATCATGTGAGCGGACGGTCCATGGTTGCTCCTTCGTCTTGAACCTGACGCGGATCTGCCGACCGCGCCCGGCGGTCGGGATTTCAGCGAATGCAGGCGATCCTCTTCGTGGTTCGCTGTCAGCGGCGGGGTGTTTGCGCCTTTGAGCCGCTGCGCGGTTTTCGCTCCAGCCGCAATCCTTTTCCACTCACTCCGCCGCTGCTAACCGGGGCTGATCGATCAGGTCGGTTGCGCGCGCCAGATCGACGGACAGCAGGCGGGATACCCCGCGTTCCTGCATGGTGACCCCGTACAGCCGGTCCATGCGCGCCATGGTCAGGGGATGGTGCGTGACCACAAGGAAGCGGGTGCCGGTATCACGCACCATATCCTCCAACAGCACGCAGAAACGCTCGACATTTGCGTCATCGAGCGGCGCATCGACCTCATCGAGTACGCAGACCGGGGCGGGATTGCAGCGGAACACGGCGAAGATCAATGACAAGGCGGTGAGCGCCTGCTCACCGCCAGACAGCAGCGACAGCGTTGCCAGCTTCTTGCCGGGCGGCTGAGCGAAGATCTCGAGTCCGGCTTCCAATGGATCGTCGGAGCCAACCAGGGCGAGGTGGGCCCGCCCGCCGCCGAACATGCGGGTGAACAGTTGCTGGAAGTTTTTGTCGACCTCCTGGAACACCGCATTCAGCCGCTCGCGGCCCTCGCGGTTCAAGTGGCCGATCGAACCGCGCAGCTTGGCGATCGCGGTTGTGAGTTCCTCGCGCTCGGACTCGATCATGCCGATCTGCTTTTCGACGTCCCCGGCTTCCTGTTCGGCGCGCAGGTTGACCGGCCCCATCTCCTCGCGTTCCTTAAGCTGGCGCTCCAGGCGGCGGCGGGCCTTGTCCTCGGCGTCCATGGAGAGGTCGGAGGGAGGATCCGGCAGAGCCGGGTTGGCGCCAAGCCGTTCGAGGATGCGTTCGGCGACGGTTCCCCAGGCGTGGCTGGCCTGCTGAAGGTTGCCCTCGGCGCGAACGGCGTCCTCGCGGCGGGCGGCGAGGGCGGATTCTGCGGCACGGGCGGCGCGGTCGGCGTCGGACGCCTGGTCCGAGGCAGCGGCGAGGGTTTCCCCTGTGCGGCGGTGGGTGGCTTCGGCGGTCGACAGCGCATCGAGCGCTTCGGCGCGGCGCGTGGCGATCTCGGTGGGACGGGCTTCAAGCAGCCTTAGCGCGGCTTCGGCTTCGGTCTGCCGCGCCGCCAAGTCGGTGAGGCGTTCGGCGGCGTCCCTGGAGCGCTCCGCCCATCCGGTCCGTTCGGCGGCGACGGCGTGGCGGCGGTTGATCCTGGTGGCATGTTCCCGCGACAGCGAATCACGTTCGCTGCGCGAGGTTGCCTCGCGGGAGCGGGCGGCGGACAGCACGGCGCGCGCCTGATCTACTCCCACGCGGAGTTCGGCGAGGTCGGGCAGGGCGACCTGCGCGGCCCGGATTTTTGCTAAGGCGGCGACAGCCTCATCACGTTCGGCGGTGATGCGGGCGAGTTGGTCGTCGGCGGCGGCCAACCGCGCCGTTGCGGTGGCGGCCTGGTGGCGCAGGGCGGAGAGACTGGCGCGGGTGCGTTCCAGTCGATGCTCCCATTCGCGTCGGCTGCCGCGAGCGGTCTGTTCCGCGGTTACGGCCTCCTGCGACGCGGCTTCGGTGGCCAGACAAGCGCTTCGTGCCGCGATCGCCTCCTGTTCGGCAGCGGTCAGGCTGGTTCGCAGGCCAGTCAGGCGATTGCGCTGCTGCAGGCGGACAGTCGCCTGGGTCGGAGTGCCAGGCTGAATGGTATAACCGTCCCATCGCCAGATCGCCCCAGAGCGTGAGACCAATGATTGGCCGGGTCGAAGATTGGACTGCTCATCGAGACCTTCCGGCGCGTCGTCAACGAGACCAATTTGCGACAGAGCCCGCGCCAGCGCCGGCGGCCCGTGGACGAATGCCGACAGCGGTTGCGCGCTCTCTGGCAGGGGTGGGATTGGATCAAACGTCGGCAGTTCGCGCCAGTGCCGCGCGGCGCTGGGATTGAGCGCGGAGGTCAGTTCCTCGCCGAGAACCGCGCCGAGTGCCGCTTCCAAGCCATCAGCGACGGTGAGCGAATCGATCATCGGCGGCCACCGCTCACCGTCCTTTACCGCGAGCACTTCGGCAAGTGCTTGCGCCTCGGCGGTGAGCCGTGCGCGAGCCGAATCGGCGGCGGCCTGTTTATCGTGGGCCAAAGCCAGTGCCGCCGCGGTTGCGGCCCGATCGTGTTCGGCCGTTTCGACGGCGGTGCGGGCAGCGCCCGCGGCCGATTCGGCTTCCGCCGCTTCCTCGGTCGCCCTGGCGATCAGCGCCGGGTCGATCTGCTGAGCGACGACATGGGCACGTTCCTGGCCGATGGTTTTGGCGTGATCGTTCAGCCGGTTGGACCGGTGTTCCGCCTGGGCCAGAAGCTGTGCCGCGGCCTGGGCCCGAGCATTGGCTTCGGCGGCGGCATCGGTGGCGCGGTTGGCTTCGGCTTCCGCGACGCGGACCGCATCCGCGGCGGCAGCGGCCGTATCCTCGGCCGCGGCGGCGCGCTCATCGTATCCGTGGTCGGCGTCGGCGAGCGTGGCCTCCTCGGCGGCCAGCCGTTGATCCGCGGCCGCGGCATCGCGCTGCAACTGGTCGGCATGGGCCAGATCCTGACGGATTTGTGCAATGCGACGCTGCGCCTCGCCCAATGCCACTCTGGCTGCCTGCTCCTCCCCGGCGATCTGTTCCTGCGACACCCGGTGCCGTTCCAGGATGGTGCGAGCCTTCGCTTCGGTTTCACGCAGCTGGGGCAACTCGGCCGCGGTTTCGGCGGCGCGGGCCACAGCCGCCGTAGCGGCTGCGGTCGCCGCGGCTACGGCCATTTCGGCCTCGTGCAGGGCGGCAGCGGCCTGCGCGCGTACCAGCTCGACCCTGGCGCGCTGCAGCGCCAACAATTCGGCCTCCGCTGCCCGGATGGCGCCGGAAATATTGCGGTAGCGGCTGGCTTGGCGCGCCTGCCGCTTCAGATTGCCAAGCTGGCTTTCCAGTTGTGCCCGCAGATCCTCGGCCCGCGCCATGTTCGCCTCCGCCGCCCGAAGCTTCAGCTCCGCCTCGTGCCGGCGTGAGTGCAGGCCGGTAATATTCGCGGCCTCTTCCAGAACTGAACGGCGCTCTTCCGGCTTGGCGCCCACAAGTGCACCAACCCGGCCTTGGCTAACCATGGCGGAGGCGCGGGATCCGGATGCCAGGTCGGCAAACAGCGTCTGCACGTCTCGCGCCCTGGCGTCCTTGCCGTTGATGCGGTAGGCGGAGCCGCTGCCGCGCTCGATCCGGCGGACTATTTCCAGTTCCGATTGCTCGTGAAAAGGCGGCGGCGCGCGGCCTTCGGCCTCGTCGAGGAACAGCGTCACTTCGGCGATGTTGCGCGACGCGCGGCCCGCGGTGCCGGCGAAGATGACGTCCTCCATCTCGCCGCCGCGCAAGCTGCGGGCGCTGCTTTCGCCCATCGCCCAGCGCAGGGCTTCAACCACATTGGATTTGCCGCACCCGTTGGGTCCGACGATGCCGGTCAGTCCAGGCAGGATCTCCACGCTCGTCGGTTCAGCGAAACTCTTGAACCCGGCGATGCGAAGGCGGCGGAAACTGACCGGCAATGGATACTCCTGCTGGGGTTACGCTGGGATCAGCTTGCGGAAGGCCTCGTAGCTCATTTCCCCAGCGTACTTCTGATTGTTGATCACGAAGCTCGGAGTCGAGTCGATCTTCCACTCATCCGCATCCGCCTTTTGCTGTTGGATGATCCACTCGCGCAGGCTTTTGTCGCCAATCGCCTTGTCAAAGGTGGTCCGGCTCATGCCGGCCAGCCCGGCGAGCTTCCATAGTTCCTCGGTGGGATCGTTGCCGCGGTTGAACGCCCAGCGATTCTGGCTGGCGAACAAGGCATTGACGAAGGGTTCGTAGCGATCGATCGGCAGATAGCGGGCTACCATGGACGCGGTCAGCGCCACCTGATCCAGCGGGAAATCGTGGAATACCCACCGCACGGCGCCGGTTTCAATCAGGTTCTTCTTGATCTCAGGAAAAGTGCTGGCGGCGAAGGCGGCGCAGTGCGTGCAGGTCAGCGAAAAGTATTCGCCGACCGTTACCTTGGCATCGGGCTTGCCGATGTAACGTTCGGCCCTGGGATCAGGGTCATCGGCGCGCGCGGGGCCGGCGCGCAGCGCGACGGCGCCGGCGATGAGACCGGTTGGCAGAACGGTCAGGAATGAACGGCGGGAAAACCTCATGGAAACCTCATGCTATTACAGTTTCTTCAAGCGTCGTGTCGAGTGCTTGCCGCGGCCGATGACGACCCGACCGAGGGCGGCCAGCGCGGTCTTGAGCTCGCCGTCCGCTAGGCCCGCCACCGCGGCTTCGGCTTCCGCGATGGCTTCCGGCGGAGGCAACGGTTCGGACGTAGGCGTTCGCGGGGCGCCGGTCTGGGTAAATTTCAGGGAATGGACCGGTTGGCCGCCGAGATGGGTATTGATCCGCCTGATCACTTCGACCCCCATGTAGTGTAGGTCCATGGCTGCCGGACCGGCGCAGGCGATGGTCAGTACGCCGCGGTGCAGCCGGCGCGGCACGGTCATCGAGGCGACTTTCGGGCCGACGATAATTGCCCAGTCGGCTACAATCTGCGCCGACGCCGGATTGTGCTTGCGAAATGTCTGTCGCGCGATCCCTGGTACGAGGCTGCCCAGCGGGCGCGGCCCGTAGACGAATCGGCCCGGCCCGGCCATATCGTCGGATGTGTCGTCTTCCCCCATTGCCTCCGCCACCGAGCTTTTGCGTTGGTACGACCGTCACCGGCGACGGCTGCCGTGGCGGGCGGAGCCTGGTGAGACCCCAGATCCATATCGCGTCTGGCTGAGTGAGATCATGCTACAGCAGACGACCGTCACTGCAGTCATACCCTACTATGAGCGCTTCGTAAGCCGGTTCCCGACGGTTCAGGCGCTGGCGGTGGCGCCCTTGGATGTCGTGCTATCGGCGTGGGCTGGGCTTGGGTATTACGCGCGGGCGCGGAACCTTCATGCATGTGCGCAGGCGGTGGCGGCGCAGGGCGGGTTTCCGGCTGATCTGGTTGGGTTGCAGGCGCTGCCGGGGATTGGGGCGTATACCGCGGCGGCGATCGGAGCGATTGCATTCGGTATCCCCGCGGTGCCGCTGGACGGGAACGTGGAGCGCGTTGCGTCCCGGCTGTTCGCCATTGAACAGCCGTTGCCGGCGGCGAAACCGCTGATCCGGACGGCGACTGGCGGGTGGGGCGCCGATCCGGCCGCGCGGGCGAGACCGAGCGATTTTGCCCAGGCGCTGTTTGACCTGGGGGCGGGGGTTTGCACGCCAGCAGCGCCGGGATGCGCGGTCTGTCCCTGGATGGGGGCCTGTGCCGGGCGGCGAATGGGGATTCAGGCGTCGCTGCCGCGCAGGGCGCCGAAGAAGGACCGGCCGGTGCGTTTCGGGGTGCATTTCTGGCTGACCGACGCGCGGGGTAGGGTGCTGCTACGGACCCGGCCGCACAAAGGATTGTTGGGCGGCATGACGGAACTGCCGGGCACCGAGTGGCGGGATGCGCCCTGGACCGTTGCCGAGGCACTACGTGTTGCACCGATGGCGCTGGATTGGCGCGGAGTGGGGCAAATTCGGCACGGGTTCACGCATTTCGAGTTGATCATCGACGTGCTGGCCTCGGAGGCGCCACGGTTCGAGGCGGAGGGGTTCGCCCATCCGCTGGACGCTCTGGAGCAGGCGGCGCTGCCGTCGGTGATGTGGAAGTGCGTGCGAATCGCGAGTGGCGGCCGCGACGCCGGCTTTAAAAGCTGACCGGCGGCACGCCGAACAGCCACGGATGCACCACCAGCAACACGACCCACGCGACCACGCCGATCGCCGGGGTGAGCCAGTTGATTTCAGCGGCGACGAAGCGGTTTCGCCCTTGCACGATGGCGGCGAACGGCACGATCGATGTCACCGCCGATAAGGCCTGCCAAGCGTTCGGATCGCGGCGCGCCAGCTTGGCGTCGATCGAGGGCATGCCGGCAAGCGCAGTGATCAGGAACGCTCCGAAGAAAACGAGTGCCGCCGTGTCGCCGTTTCCGAGGATATGCACCGCGGCCCAGATGGCGAACGACCACAGCATCGGATGCCGGGTCACCCGGATCATGCCGCGCGGCGCCTGCTTGGCCTCCTCCTGCGGGCCTATCATCGTGGGATTCCGGCCGCTGACCGATGCCACGAACAGAACGAATGCCGGCAACATGACGAGCACCAGCACCCAGCGCAGCCAGTCCGGCGCCACCCACAGCGGCGTGGTCGGTGCCGCGACCCAGGCCAGCACGAGGAAAATCAGCGCGGCGATCGATAGCAGCGAAAACACGACCTGGAATGCAGCATCACCGATCCTCCGCACCACAGTGCCTCGCAGGGAGGTTCCGGCGAGACCCAGGTGAAGCGCAATCCACACAAGCGCGGCGATGATGAGCAGCGGCATGGCGACCTCGTGGTTCCGAGGAAATCCGGCGCGGCATTACCGCACATCATGCCATTGCCGGGGTTAGAGGTCCAATGGAGATTGGTGGATTTTCGGTGATGGCGTCTTGGCTTGGTAGACGGGTTGGCTTGGCGGACGGGTTAGCTTGGCCGACGGGTTAGCTTGGCCGACGGGTTGGCTTGGCAGAGGCGTTGGCTTGGCCGACGGGGCGGTTGGTCGGGTACGGGCATAATCGGACCATGCGTCACGGTCTCGGTTGCGTCCGCCCTCGTGACCCCATATGCATTGACGAACATTGGAAAAGAGAAACGCGACCATGGATGAGCCGATCCAACTGACACGCCTGCCCTCCGGCCTCACGGTGGTCACCGAACGCATGGACCGGGTCGAGACAATCTCGATCGGTGCCTACGTCGCCTCCGGCTCGCGCAACGAGTCGGCCGAAGAGAACGGCGTCTCCCATTTCCTGGAACACATGGCGTTCAAGGGCACCGAAACCCGCACCGCCGCCCAGATCGCCGAGGAAGTCGAGGCAGTCGGCGGCCACATTAACGCCTACACCGCCCGCGAGCAGACCGCCTACTACGTCAAGATGCTCAAGGAAGACACCACACTCGGTTTCGACATCATCGGCGATATTCTGACCCACTCCGTTTTCGAGCCGGAGGAACTGGAGCGGGAGCGCGGCGTCATTCTGCAGGAGATTGGCCAGGCCCACGACACCCCCGACGACATCATCTTCGACCACTTCCAGCACGTCGCGTTCCCGAACCAGGCGCTCGGGCGGCCGGTGCTGGGCTCGGAAGAGGGGATTCGGGGCATGCCGAGGACAGTGCTGACAGGCTACATGGGCCGCAACTATACCAACAGTAATGTTGTGGTGGCGGCGACCGGGAAGCTGCAACACCAGGAAATCCTTGATCTGGTGGAAAAGTATTTCAGCGATCTGCCGGGCAGTGCGCCCCCGCCTGTCGCCGAAGCGGCATATTACGGGGGAGAGTTCAGGGAGGAGCGCGACCTCGATCAGATACACGTGGTCCTCGGGTTTCCGTCCGTTGGTTATGCCGATATGGATTACTATCCGACGGTGCTGCTCTCCACGCTGTTGGGCGGCGGCATGTCGTCGCGGCTGTTCCAGGAGATCCGCGAGAAGCGGGGGCTGGTCTACTCGATCTACTCGTTTGCCGCGCCATTCAAGGATAGCGGGCTGTTCGGCATCTATGCCGGAACCGGGGAGAGCGAGGCGGCCGAGCTAATGCCGGTGATGTTGGGCGAATTGGGCAACGTGCAGGTTGCGATTACCGAGGCAGAACTCAGTCGGGCACGGGCGCAGGTGAAGGCGAGCCTGCTGATGTCGCAGGAGAGCACCGGCAGCCGCTGCGAGCAGTTGGCCAGGCAGATTCAAACCTTCGGGCGAGTGATCCCGACATCTGAAGTGTTAGCGAAGATCAATGCGGTCACCGAGGCGGATATCCGTCGCGCGGCTGCCCGCCATTTCCGCGCGACGCCGACACTGGCGACGGTCGGGCCTTCCGCCAAGGTGCCGACGCTGGCGAATATCGTGGACACGCTGGCGGCATAGACAATGCCTGCTCCGTTCATGCCGGGTATGTGGCCAAGCCAAGCGTAGGCGCCCGGACGAGCCCGTTCAGGTCCTGACGGACACGCGCAATGACGGCGGGCCAGTCATGCGGTCCGGGCTGTCGATAGATCCGCATACTTGGATACCAGGGGCTGTCTTCGCGGTCATGCAGCCACCGCCAGCAGCCATTATAGCGTAACAGCAGCCAAATGGGCCGGCCCATGCTGCCGGCAAGGTGCGCCACCGACGTGTCGACCGTGATCACCAAATCCAGATTGGCGACCAGCGCCGCGGTGTCAGTAAAATCGTCAACGTCCGCCATCAGGTCGGTTAGCGTCAGTCCGGACGGCGGTGTGCACGCGTGTTCGGGGTCATGTTTCTGCAGACTGAACAGATGCAGGTTGGGCAGGTCACCAAGCGGCGCCAATTTGGCAAGCGGCAAGGAGCGGAGCCGGTCGATCACGTTCGCCCCGGCATCGTCGCGATGCGATCCGCCAGCCCAGACCAGGCCGATACGCAGGCCTTTGGTTTCCGGGATCCTGGCTTTCCAGGCGGCCGTCGCAGCCGGGTCGGCATATATGTAGGAGCGTGGGGCTGGGATCGTCGCCAGCGTTGTCTTGAACGCTCGCGGGAGGCTCATCAACGCGCAATGCACGTCAAATGGCGGCAGGACCTCGCCGCGCGGCACCACTTGAACCGCGCCCGGTACCTGCCGTAATAGCCGCACGAGGGACGGCTGAACCTCCAGCACAACCCGGCAGCCGCGCGCCGCCACTATCGGTGCATAGCGGACGAACTGCAGGGTGTCGCCCAAGCCCTGGTCCGAATGCAAAAGAATGGTGCGGCCGGTGATGTCCTCGCCCTGCCAAGGCTCGCCAAAGCCCCGCGGTTTGCACTGCGAGCGCTGCCGGCGCCACTGGTAATCTTCCCAGCCGCCGGCAAAATCGCCTGCGATAAGCCGGGTCGCGGCCCGGTTGAAATGAAAGTCTGGGTCATACGGTGCCGCCGCCACGGCGCGATCGTGAACCGCCAGCGCTTCGTCCAGGCGTCCCAGGGCATGCAATGAGTTGCCCAGACTGGTCAGCGCTCCGGCATGGTCGGGCTCGCGCGCGAGAGCCTGGGCATACAACTCGGCAGAAGCCGCGTACTCGGCAAGGTCGTGGAGCACGTTCGCCAGGCATATCATCGCTTCCGGCTGCTCTGGCAGGTGCCGCACAGCCAAAACGGCCATTTCCCGGGCTTGCTCCAGCAGCCCAAGCCGGCGCAGCGATTCGGCGAGGTTGACGTAGGCCGCGCCGAAATGCGGGACGAGGCGAAGGCAGGCAAGAAAGGCGTCAATCGCGTCTACCGGCCGCCCGGTCTGCCGCAGCGCGTTCCCTAGATTGAAGTGAGCTGCCGCCCGGTCCGGTGCGAGGGCGAGGCAGCGCTGAAAGGCCTCGATCGCGGCCTCAGTCTGGCCGCGCTCAGCCAAAGTGTTACCAAGCCTGAACAAGCTGGCCGGATCATCAACAGAACGCTCGCCCGGCATCCGTTCCTCGCTGCTTGCCGTTCGACGCGGGTGGTACCCGGTCGGAGATTAATGCAGCGTTAAAACGGCTGGTTAGCCGGACCTGATGAACCAGACTTGGTCAGCCCGCTGGGGCAAACAGCTCCTCGACGTCCGCGTCGGTCAACGTCAGTGGGCCGCCAGTTTCGGCGTCCATGACGCCGGCGACGATGGCGCGTTTCTTCTCTTTAAGGACCTCCATCTTTTCCTCGATGGTCCCTAGTGTCACCAGGCGGTGCACGAATACTTTCTTGTTTTGGCCGATCCGGTGGGCGCGATCGGTGGCCTGGTCCTCGACCGCCGGGTTCCACCACGGATCGTAATGGATAACCGTGTCGGCAGCGGTCAGATTAAGTCCCACACCGCCCGCCTTCAGGCTGATCAGGAACAACGGCACGTCGCCGGCCTGAAACTTCCGCACCGGCGTGGCGCGGTCCTTGGTTTCGCCGGTCAGTTTTACGAATTCGACGTCTTCGTCTTGCAACTTGGCCTCGATCAGCGCGAGCATCTCGGTGAATTGGGAAAACAGCAGCACCCGCCGACCTTCGGCGAACATGATGCTCAGCATTTCCATGAGCCGGTCCAGCTTCGCCGACCCCGCCTTCGCCCTCGCCACGGCCTTCAGTTTTAGCAGCCGGGGGTCGCAGCAGGCCTGCCGCATCTTCAGCAGGGCGTCCAGGATGATGATGCCCGACCGAGCGAGGCCTTTTGAGGCGATCGCGGCCTGCACCTTGGCGTGCATCGACAGCCGGATCGCCTCGTAGATCGCGCGCTGACTGGTCTCCAATTCGACCGATTCCGTGATCTCGGTCTTCGGCGGCAGTTCCGTCACCACGTCTTCCTTGGTCCGTCGCAGCATGAACGGACGGATGCGGCGATTGAGCAGTTCCTGCCGCTCGGCATCGCCGTATCGCTCGATCGGAATTCGGTAGCGCGACTTGAAGGCCTTCTGGCTGCCGAGGAAGCCGGGCGCCAGGAAATCGAACAGCGACCACAATTCGCCCAGGTGATTTTGCAGCGGTGTTCCTGACAGACAGAGGCGCTGCCTGGCTTTCAGACGCAAGGCCTGCCGCGTGGTCTCGGCGTTGGGGTTCTTGATCGACTGGGCCTCGTCCAGAATGACCGCGTGCCAGTCCTGAGCGAGCAGGACATCGGCGTCGCGGCTGAGCAACGGATAGGTCGACAGGACGATATCGTGGTGCGGGATCGCGTCGAAGCTGGCTTTTCGGTTGGCGCCGTGCAGCGCCAGAACTGACAGGTCGGGGGCAAAGCGATGCGCTTCCGCTGTCCAGTTCGGGATGAGACTGGTCGGACAGACGATCAGTGTGGGGCGGTCCAGCCGTCCGGCGATTTTCTCGATCATCAAATGCGCCAGCGTCTGCACCGTCTTGCCAAGACCCATGTCATCGGCCAGCACCCCGCCTAACCCGGCTGAACCCAGGAACTGCAACCAGTCGACGCCCTGGCCCTGGTAGGGCCGCAACGTCGCCAGAAACGACGGGGGCACCACGGCCTTCGGAATTCCGCCCGCCTGGCGCAATGTCCGCCCGAGATCGCGGAGCGCCTCGCCACCGCGCCACACCAGTCCGGTGCGCTCTTCCAGACCAGCCAGGTCAGCAGCGTCTAGCCGGCTGAAGCCAATCCGGCCGGCGTCCGCATCAATCCCGCCACTCGCCCAAAGTTCCAGCAACGCATGTACCGTTGGGCGAATGCGCGACATCGGCAACGACAACAGCCGTCCATCAAGCAGCGTCAGGACGAAGGGCTTGTCGTCGTCCGCGACCTCGATCAGGGCCGCCGCCTCGGGGCGGGAGATCAGGCGCACCAAAGCCGGCACCAGGTCGACCTGCTCGCCATCCACCATCACGCCCAGATGCAATTCCAGCCAATCGATGCCGGACCCCTCGATAAGTTCAGCTTCTATGTCGGCGTCGGCGGACAGCACCTGCACCGGGAAATCGTTATCGATCTCGATGTTCCAGCCGGCGCGGCGCAGGCGCGGAACCTCCTGGGTGACGATCTGCAGCCACGTCGGGTTCGGGCTATACTCGCGCAGGGCAAAGTCGTCGGTGTGAGCATGCTGGTAATAGACCGGGACCACCTCATGCACCGA